>NZ_JBHFNP010000210.1:0-33713 GCF_041929235.1 Microseira sp. BLCC-F43 | reverse complement strand
CATGCGGGATTTTCCTCGCTCTTGTTCTTTGCGCTCTGCCCGCCCCCCCTTGTGTTGGGGGGGCGGGGGGGCTTGTTATTGGGTATGCTTTTTTCGGGGTGGCCTCCCCCCCTTTTGATGGGGGGGCCGGGGGGTATCTGTTGGTGGTTTTTTTTGTTGGGGGGGCATCCCCCCGTTTGTATGGGGGGGCAGGGGGGGATCCGATTGTGGATGATTGCTTAGGGGTGGCATCCCCCCCTTGTGAAGGGGGGGCAGGGGGGGATCGTTGGTTGAAACTAAATCTTGCTTTTTCGGGTCAAATTCCAATATTACTAAATCTGTTTTAAACCCACCGGCGCGACATACAACTTCTCCCTCACAGTTAAACGCGACGCTATTGCCATCGAAAATTAAATCGTCGTTCCCGCCAATTTGGTTGGCATAGATAATCGGTTTTTGATAGCGGATTGCAGCATGTTTCAGCATCGCTTCTCTTAACTTTTGCTTGCCGACTGTGTAGGGAGAAGCGGATATATTCAAAATCATATCTACACCTAGTTTAGCTAAATCGGCAATCGGATTAATCGCATAGCTGCGTTTCCCCCAAAATTCTTCATCGTTCCATAAATCTTCGCATATAGTAACGCCGATGAGAATTTCGGATTGTGAATTCTGAAGATTCAGCGGGAACAAATTCGGTTTTAACCCTGGTTCAAAGTAACGATGTTCGTCAAAAACGTCGTAAGTTGGTAACAGTCGCTTGTGAAATATTTGCTGGATTTTTCCTTGTTCTAACCAGGCGATACTGTTGAATAATGGTTTCCCGCCATCAACCTGCGATCGCTCGTTTTCTTCCACGGTTCCTACTAATACCGCTAAATCCGGCGGTAAATCCCTTGCTAGCTGTGACAAAGTTGTCGCCATCAACTGCACAAAGCTGGGATTTAACAACAAATCCCGTGGCGGATAACCACATAAAGAAAGTTCCGGCGTTAGTAACAAACGCACTCCCAAATCAGCCGCTTCTTTAGCAGCATTTAAAATTTGTTTGGCGTTATCGTTCAGGTTGCCAATAGTTGGATTTAGTTGGGCAATAGCTATTTTCATTTTTCCCTTTAAATAAACACCAATGGCTTATCTTTAACCGCTGCAAACGCTTCGGCATCAAACCGATACAAACTTGCCGGACGCCCCGCCCCGCGCGACACTTTTAATCCGGTATCGCCTAAAAACCCTAACTTCAATAACCGAGCGCGAAAATTAGAATAGTCGGAAAAGTTATCTCCTAAAACCGTCGTGTAAAGTTGATAAAGATCGTTTAAAGTAAACAGTTCCGGCAAGACATCAAAAGCAATTGGACTATATTCCAATTTGTTACGCAGACGGCGATAACCATACTCTAAAATCTTGTTATGGTCAAAGCCTAATTTTGGCACTTGTTTGATGGGATACCAAGCAATCCCGCTAACGCCATCGGCGATTAATTCTGCTTCGGCAAATCGCACGAGGGCAAAGTAACTAACTGATAGATAACGCACGCCAAAACTATCGGGTGCTTCGCGGGGATCGCGACCGGGCCCGCCGAAGGTGTATAACTGTTCTAGGTACAAGTTATTCACCCTAATTTTTTCCGACAAAATGCGATAAGCGGCATCTTCTAAAGATTCTCCATGACGCACCAGGGTTCCCGGTAAACACCACTGACCGAAAAACGGTTCGTCTGAACGCATCACCAACAAAACCAGCAGTCGATTTTGGGCGATATCGACTGAGAAAATCACGTTATCGACTCCGACTTTAAAATCGGCTAAGGTTTGTTTTTTGACCGGATATGCTATCTTTTTGGCACTGCGTCCTGGCATTCGTATAATTGGGTTTGATGAATGTAATTTTTAACGGTGGTAGTTAAGCTGGTCGGGTCTTGACGTTCGCGATATGCTGTGGAGGAAACATCGGGTGGGTTAAAGTCGGCGATCGCAATTTTACCCCCCAGACGCCTCAACGCTTCTAAACTGCTGTCCTCTACCAGATATCCTGGTCTAGGAACGACCAGCAAATCGACTTGTCGCAACAATTCTTCAACTCGATACCAACGCGGTAACTGTTTGACTAAGTCTGAACCTATAATTAAGGTTAGCTCTGCATCAGGCCAAGCAGCATGAGCTTTGGTGACGGTTTCTAAGGTTCTGGGACTGCTGAGTTCTGGATTGAGGCTAATATTATGTCGGGGCGGATCTATTTCTGAAATTAATAATCTCAGCATTGTATGCCGATGTTCCAGCGGTGTTTGGTGGGATTTAAATGGGTTATCCGACGCCCAAACTGCTACCCAATCAAACTGTTGGGATAACCAGTTTATAATTGCTTGATGTCCCGATGTTGGCGGATCGGCACTGGTGCCAAATAAAGCGATTTTGGTCATTGGTGATTGCTAATTGCTAATTGCTAATTGCTAATTGGGGCATTTTTTCTATTACCCATTACCCATTACCCATTACCTATTACCTTTTTGGGTTTTTTGGGTTAGTTCTGCTAGGGATGCGGAAATTTCGATTGGTGGCGGGATGGGGTTATCTAGATGGCGCGTTTCTCTGGGGAGACTGGCGACGTTGGTGGCGGTGCGTTGTCTTATTTCTGCTAAGGTTTCGGGGGGTTTTACTCGCTGTCCTTGTTGCAAGACTAGCTGTAGAAGGGGTTGTGAATCCGTTGGGGTTTCTGACATTAGTCCTAAGATATCTCTCCTAATTTCACTCGCTTCAAATGCTCGAAAAATTTGCTTGCGTCCGGGATATGTAACTTTACTGCTGGACTGTTTCATCGTAGGAATGCTATCAATTTCTACCAGTTTGTAGACGCCATTAACGGGGGAACCAGTTACCAGTTTTGTTCCCAATCCATATCCGTCGATGCAAGCACCGGCAGCTTTTAATCTGGCTATTTCCCATTCGTCTAAGTCGCCGCTGGCAAATATGGCAACGCCTGGTAGAAGACTTCTCACCTGTTGCGACAACGTTACCAAATCTCCCGAATCGAGTCGCACTCCCGCTAGTTGCATTTCCCCTGACTGCAATCTTTGGGACAATTTCTGCGCCGCTGCAACGGTATCGTAAGTATCGATCAACAAGGGCGCGCCGGGAAAATAACGGTGAAATGCCGTAAATGCTTCTGCTTCGCTGCCTTCTAATGCTGTCAGCGCCATTACTAACGAATGCGCCATCGTCCCGCTAGGTTTTTCACCCAATTTCAACGCTGCCAATACGTTAGAAGTTGCATCTAACCCCGCCGCTAACGCTGCGCGCGCCGCCCAAAGCGCCCCTTGGGGACTAAAAGCGCGTCGCGTGCCAAATTCTAACAAGGTTGCCAGGGGTCCTGCTACATCTCGCATCCGCGCTGCCCGCGTCCCTATTAAAGTTTGGTAATTTATCGCATTCAGCAGGTATGTTTCTACTAACTGCGCTTGCCATAAAGGTGCTTCCACCCGCAGCAAGGGTTCGTTAGCAAAAATAGCCGTTCCTTCCGCAACTGCCCAAACATCGCCAGTAAAGCGCGCTTCTGCTAGCAGCGACCAAAATTCTTCTGGGGCATGGGCAAATATTCCCGTTGCCTTTAATCCTTCTATCTGTGTTTGACTAAAGCGGAATTTCTCTAAGTATTCTAAGGCTTGTTCCAAGCCCATAGCAATTAAATAACCGAACCTTTCTGGTAAGCGACGCACAAATAACTCAAAACTTGCCCGTCGTCCATCCAACCCTTCGCCGACGTAGCAAGCTGCCATCGTCAGCTGATACAGGTCTGTCAACAAGCTGTTATCTTCGCAACTTACCGTAAGTTCCCGGTCTATCCCGCTGTGGGGTTGCTTGGGATCCGCCTCTTGCAGGCGGTTCCGGTCAGGGGCAATTCTCATAGCCCAGCTTCCTTGCGATCTAGGTTGCTTCAATTATAGTATTATTTACCATAATATTGTCAACTCTTTTTTCAATAAACCCGATTTCTTTAAGAAACCGGGTTTGTGAATCGGCAAAGTTTACACAAACGGGGATATTGCATTTAAACGCAACAAATTAGCTCAAAATCAGCAAAGTATTGCAAATATCTTTAAACAAGTGTTGCAAACCTACCCGATGGGGAACAAATTAAAGATAATGAATCTACTGGCGGACTGCGACTTAACTCAAAAGCAGGAGCATGGTTATGGATATCACCAAAACAATTGAAAACATCTCCCAATATTTTTCTGGGGCATTAGCTCGCATTTTTGGCCCAACTGACGATAAGTATCCTCCTACTGGCGTACAACCTTTTGAAGGCGATCCTTATAAAGAAGGCGATCGCTCAGATTGGTAAGAAAAACGGTAATGGCTAATGGCTAATGGCTAATGGCTAATGGCTAACTACCTGATGACCAATTACCTATTACCTATTACCTATTACCCATTTATATATGAAAATCAGTGGAGGATGCCATTTTTCTCCACTGATTTTTGGTATGATTAGCTTGGTTTTAATCAGGTTGGCTAACAAATTGCAGTTGAAAGACGATTAGCTTGACCGTCACCTATCTGGCTGTTCTGGTAGATGCTTTAACATCTCATTTAGTGACGGTAAAGCAGGGGAAACGACAAAAACCCTGCACCACAAAAATCAACTCGGTTTGTTAGCCACTTTTTCACAGTGTTATTGATGACCACTCGCCACCCTGACGCCGTTCTCCTTTAGGCAGCGATTCGCAGTACAAACAGCACAACGCCTGCTATGGTGGTGCATCTTCAAGTGAGATAGATGCATCCTCAAGTTGTAATTTTATATGTTGCCAAAACTTCAGGAAAAAGGTATGGATTTTTAACGGAAATTAAAATTTTTTAAGATTGCGAAACATTATGGAGCCGATCGCCGATCCGATTTTAACGATTGAGTTGGTCATCTGCCTTGAGTATGGTAAAACATTCCTTCTCCCACTGGGGGAGAAGGGGAAAAATTAGGTATTCAATTGGCGCAGGCGGTTTTGTTCTTGGTTGAATTGCTTTTGTTCTGGGGTGAGTAAGTCGTAGTCGATGGGCGCGCGCATATCCCACTGCATTTCAGCTAAGAGTAACAAGCTGCACCCCATGACAACCCCGGTGGTGAGAAACTGCCAGCTACCGACATAAGGTAATATGCCGATAGCCAACAGATGAACCAACCCGGTGAGGATAAAAGTGCGAGATCGCATCCCTACCCCAGTAACCAGGTAACCCAAAGCACTCAAACCCAACCATAAAGGACAGAGGTGAATCAGTACCTCACCCCATCCCAGAAAAATGCTCAAATCGGTGAGGATAGCACCACCCACCATCAAAATCACCCATTGATAAACAACCCAAACCAGGCGTTCTACCCGTACCCAAAAGTGCGTCAGCGCTACCATCCCAACTGTACCCACCAAAGTCAGCGCCGACCAAAAAATTGCTTGCATGCTCCAACTAAACGGGAGAAACTGAGCAGTCATAAAAATTGTTGCGGTAATCAAACCCCAGAGAAGAAATACCTGATCTATCCGCGTATAAAACCCTGAAAATAAAGTTTTTCCTCGAATTTTCCAGTTTATATGCAAAAGCCCTTGAAGATCCTGAAAGTCAAGGGCTTCTTGTTTGCTACGCAGGAGGGGTTCGGCCCAATTCACAAAAGTCATCCAGTATCTACCCTGAGTGCGAAGGTGAACGATTTACAGATTTATTTAATATTTGCTTCAAATATCTTAACATAAGTGATGGCTTCAGGACTTTGGCCTAAATCTTCATGGTGTCTTGTTCCCAGGCACTGCCTGGGAACGCAGTTTTGGAGACTCTGCCTCGTACAAGGAGGCAGAGTCTCCCGATCGGCATTTCCAGATGGAACCAGGAAACGAGAGGGAACGAGAGGGAGGAGAGGCGAGGGGAATGACTCAATCCTGGAAGACCATAATGCTGCCGGAATAGCAAGCTACCCAAACTTGGCGCGTTTGCGGATCGTAAGTAATGCCGATGGGATGACTCGCCACATTGACTTTTTGCAGGACTTTCATATCAGAAGTGCGAACTTTACTCACAGTATTCTCGTTGTAATTGACAACATAAAGTAATTGACCATCGTCGGATAAAACCATACTGCGCGGTGCATTGCCGGTTAAAACTTTATCGGTTACCTGACCGTTTGTGAGAGAAATTTTGGCAATTCTGCCTTCGCCGTTTAAAGAAGCGTAGAGATATTTACCGGCGGGGTCTAAGTTTAAATGGCGAGGCGAACGCCCGATATTTCTCAACCATTTTACCGAATAATCTTCTAGATTAACCCGCGCGATATTAGAAGAACCCATGACAGCAACGTAGGCATATTTTGAATCGGCATCGACGACAATGCCGCGGGGATAGCGACCGAGTTTAAGGCGTTTTATTTCCCGATTTTGATCGGGATCAACTACACTTAAATCCCAGGTACACCAGTTGGAAACCAAGACTAGGCGGTTATCGGGTGAAGTGGCGACAAATTTGGGAACGGCACCGACTTTGATAACTTTTTCAATTTGAAAAGTTTTGGTGTTGATGCGATAGAGAAAACTGCGATCGCTTGCTTGGGAGGCACTACAGCGATCGCTGCCAGGATTGTTGAAACCGCGCCCGTACATTTGGTAATTAGAAACCCAGGCATACTTGCCATCGTGGGAAAAACTCGCTTCAACGGGTGCGCCTCTGAAAGTGCCTTTGAATTGACCGTAACCGTATTTAGCTAAATTAACCCGATCGGGGATAGTTTTAACTAATTTATGCTGTCGGTTGTAGACGGTAATTGTGTGGCGATACATCATGTTTTGGGCAAAAAACAAACCCTGCCCCGAATGCACGACAGACTTGGGGGAAATATTGCCAGCAATTGTCGCTTTTAACCGCATCCGAGTTGCACGCGGACGGGTTCTAACTTGAGGAGATTTTTTGCTCTGTTTGGGGCGAACTTTGGGTTTTGGTTTCTTGGCGACGATGGCAAGTTGCGACTGGAGGCGAGTTGTTTTTTTAGCTTGTGTTGCGATGGGAGCGTTGCGTTGGAAAGCGATGGTTGCGCCTAATGTAGCAACTAGAATTGAGAGAATAAGAGTTAACCAGGGTAGAGATATTTTGGTTTTAAGCTGTTTTAAAGGATGGGTTTCTACACCATCGCCCCTCTGCTCCTCTGCTGCTGTGTTCCTCTGCTCGATTGTTTGACTCCAGGCGAGTTGCGAGTAGCGTTGCTGTCCGATAACGCGGATAAATTGAATAGATGGGATGGAAAGACTACGCATCCCTTCAGAGATGACGTAGATGCAGAGATCTTGAGGGGGTAGTTGGTCGGATATGAGGGTAACTTGGAGACATTTACCCTCTAGACTGGTGGTGGCGGTGATGTTTTTTTTGGATAATGCTTGGTTAAGTAGGGATGCGATCGCTTCTGGGTTTCCCTGTTGCGCTAGGGATAAAAGAATTTGCTCTGTCACAGTTTCCTCACAGCAAAATAAAACGTAGGGTGTGTTAGGCGCATAGTAGTTTTGAGTTTGACCAACAATCTAACTATGTGCGCCTAACGCACCATTTAATCGCGGGGCGTTATATGATGTCCGTTTGATTACCCATAGTTAAGAATGACGCGGTGACACGGTGAAACGGTGACGCGGAGAGATTTTGATTAAGGGTAATTGGGCGGACATCATATTATATGATGTCCGTTTGATTACCCATAGTTAAGACTGACGCTCCTGACGCTCCTGACACGGGGACGCTCTGAGTTTTAATTATAGGTAAAAAGCCGGACATCATATTACACTGCGTTAACGCACCCTACAAACTGATTTAATCGCGGGGCGTTACACTGGGTTAACGCACCCTACAAACTGATTTAATCGCGGTGCGTTACACTGGGTTAACGCACCCTACAAACTGATTTAATCGCGGTGCGTTACACTGGGTTAACGCACCCTACAAACTGATTTAATCGCGGGGCGTTACACTGGGTTAACGCACCCTACAAACTTGAGTTTACAGGCGATCGCTTGTTAAACCAAAAATAGCTGCATCAAGAAAAAGCACACCGCCGCACTGCCCAAGGGAACGGTAAGATTATCAATACCCAACTTAGAAAATGCTTCTAAAGCAGTCGCAACCAAAGCAACCGCCGCGGAGACTACCCAAGTTTGCCAGATATTGCCCTGCACTGCCAGTAAAATCAGACTGCTGACCAAATAGCTAACCAGAGTCATTGTCAGGGAACCTTCCCAACTTTTTTGCATTCCCCAGATTTTATAGGGATGTTTACCATATTGCTGTCCCACCAAAGCGGCGAGTCCATCGCCCCAAGTCATGACTAAAATACCGATAGCGGCGTATTGGGGAAGTTGCAAAGGCCAAAACCAGGCTACCAGGATACCGATGCTGGCGGCATAGAAAAAAGTTCCCAAACTTTTGCGTCCGACGCTGTTGATACCTGGGAGGATGGGGAGTTTGTATGATAGGAGAGCGATGGCGCTGGCTACAATTGAAGCTGCAATCCCGATCCAAGCGGGTATTTCCAACCACCAGGCAAAGAGTATGACATGCCCGGTGCCGATGTGAACGACTTTTCGCACCTTTTCCGGATCTGCGGCTTTCCAGAGGTGAAGGGATTCGGCTAGGAGTATAATTGCCCCAAGCCAGACGCCGACGAGGGCAATATCTAGCCAGAGGTCTGGGGTTAATTCAAACAGCGGTAGAGAGTTAAGCAAAGACTTGAGGAAAATTTAAACAAGGACTTCTGTTTATTAATTTATTAGATTTGGTCACCCTAATGAAAACTTTGTTGATTTGGTTAATTCGATGCTATCGGGCGTTTATTTCGCCGCTGTATCCGCCTACCTGTCGATTTCACCCCACTTGTTCCCAGTATGCTATTGAAGCAGTAGATCGGTTTGGTCCAGTGCGGGGTAGTTGGTTGGCAATTCGCCGCATCTTGCGGTGTCACCCATTCCATCCCGGTGGTTACGATCCAGTACCGCCTCTGGCAAAAGAGGATAATAATGTCAATTCATAAATATCCACTATCTCTAAATTCTTCAACCCGTTAAAACGGGTTTTAGTTTTAAGTTCAATCCTTTTATTGGCGATGAAACCCTATCAGCAGATCCCTATTTTAGAGTGCGGCGAGCCGTTGGTGCCAATTCCCTTGGAACTATTCGCGGTAGAGTCTCCCCATCCTTATGCTAAAGTGGGCGCGCCTTATGGAGAGCGATCGCCCTACTATCTGCGCGAAACTGTCCTCAATAGTCTGGTTGCAGCGCAAAACCAACTACAGCAAAGATATCCCCATTGGCGCATCCAGATTTTTGATGCTTATCGCCCGGTGGAAGTGCAGCAATTTATGGTGGATTATACCTTGAGTGAAACTGCTCAAGCGCAAGGACTTGACCCGGATAATTTAACCGAAGAACAGCGGGGCAAGATATTAGAGCAAGTGTATCAAATTTGGGCAGTTCCCAGTTTTGATTTGGCGACGCCGCCGCCTCATAGTACTGGTGCTGCGGTGGATGTGACGCTGGTGGATGAGGCGGGAAATGCGGTGGATATGGGTTCGCCAATTGATGAGATGTCTGCGCGATCGCATCCCGATTATTATGCCAATAGTACCAATCCGAACCAACAGCAATATCATGCCAATCGGCAACTTTTGAAAGCTCTCATGCTTGCGGCTAATTTTATGCGCCATCCCCAGGAATGGTGGCATTTTTCCCAAGGCGATCAATTGTGGGCGCATTTGATGAATCAAGAGCATCCAAATAATCCAATTAAAGCACGTTACGGGCGCCTTCTTTAGTCGGGTGCGTTAACGCAGTGTAACGCACCATTTTGGTCAGTAGGGCGCGAATTGCCATTTTTGTCAAAATTGCCCGATTACAGCGGATTTTAAGCGAGTGAGGCGCAGCCTTTTGGCTTGTTTGTGTAGCGGCAGCATTAATGCTGCCGCTACACAAACGAAGGCGTGCCGCATAGGGCTGACATCCGCTATAAATGCACGATTTTGGTCGGTGTGTTAGGTTGCGAATTGCCATTTTTGTCAATTGCCCGTGTTAACGCAATTCGCATCTAAAACCACAAATCCCTTATCCTCAAAAACCTGACAACTTCCCATTACTTTCGACAAAGCGGGAACGGCACCTTTCTGCAACTTATCTAGCGCTTCTTTCCCTGCTGGTTGATATTGTTGTACGCGGCGATGATTTGCTAGATACTCCGGCGTCAAACCGCCTGCATCGAGTAACCAAAAGTCTATCTTGTATTTGCGGATAAAATTTTTCACTTCGCCTAAATTGGGACTATATTGGGCGCGAATTAAATCCATAAATCTTTGGCGAAATTGACGATAGTATCCCACGTGGTAAGGAATTGCATATTCGCTTCCGGCTAAAATAGAACGTTGAGAAAATGTGGGGATATTATTCGCTTCTTCTGCTACAGATGCAATTAAACTGTCTTTGGGGGTTTGTTGGAAAAATTTGTACAATTTGGGTACTTCTCCGATTCTATAAGCAGTTATGGGAAATTCTTTCACAAAACTAGGATAACCGATTAAAGCAATGCTAATGACGAGGGTTGCTGCAACTGCCACGGTAATTTTTGCTCGCTCTTGGGAAGATGCCCAACGCCAAATTTTATCTAGGATTATACTGATAGCGATCGCGCTGGCAAATGCGATTACAATTCTAAAGGTAATTCCCGTATATCGACTCGGAAGGTGCAACTTAAATAGTACGGCATGGGCAGCAAAAAACATGCCAATCGATGCCATGACAATTTGGCCTAAAATTGCCGATGAATGGGTTAGTTGCTTGAGCAAGGGAAACCGAGATCGAAATCCTACTAAGATGGGCAATAACAATCCAAAAACGAGCGTTACCGGGGTGAATAAAGAGCGGGGAAACATGCCGCTGCGGTATCCATTGAAGATAAATTTAAACAAATCTCGATGGAAAAAGTTAGCCCTTCCCCCTGGTAAAAATTCTGGGAATTTTCTCGCTTCAGATGGGGTGATTGTAGGACCATATTGCGATGCACTTAAGGCAAAGGGCAATAATACTAAAAAAGCGACGCCCAATCCGGTTGCACATAATATCCAATCCGTGGGATTTGGGGATAGTTTGGGACGCCAATTTCGCCAGCGGAACAGACGTAATATTAAGATAAACGCAGCGATGAAAACGCATTGGGGATAGCACAGTCCTAAGAATGCGATCGCAATTCCCACAACCCACAAATTTGCCCGCAACAGATAATACAAAAATCCCAAAAATATCGGATAAACAAACCCTCTGGGCGTGGCGGAAACAATATCATCTTTCATCCATAAATTCTGATTCAGCAGCAACGTTGAGATAAACGCAGTTGCTGGTATCGGCAACAATTGCATCGAGATGCCGAAACAGTAACCCGTGGTAATCAATCCCAATAAAATTGGCAAGAATTTATTCAGCACCAGGGGATTGATTCCCAACAGGGCAGGAAGTTGGTAAACTGCTTTATAACCTGCGGGTGCAACTGACTGAAAATAATCGGCAATCAGGTCATTTGGGAATAATTCTGGATCGATAAACCGCACCATCCAGAATACATGCTGCCGCGCATCATCCTGGACGACATATTCGCCGCTAAATGCTTTTTGCAGCGCCATCAATGCATAAATAAATCCCAAAGTCAAGCTTAAGCTCAACCAAAATTTAGGTTTTGAAGCGGTAAAAAATTTGTGGATTTGCAACATAGGGAATGGGTAATTGGTAATGGGTAATTGGTAATGGGTAATTGGTAAGAATTTAATACTGCTTGGTTAACGCTAGATTTCGATCCCCCCAACCCCCCTTGGTAAGGGGGGCAAAGGCGGTTAACGTCTCGATCCCCCCAACCCCCCTTGGTAAGGGGGGCAAAGGCGGTTAACGTCTCGATCCCCCCAACCCCCCTTGGTAAGGGGGGCAAATGGGGGTTAACGTGTCGCACCCCAACCCCCCTTGCTCAGGGGGGCAGGCAGGGCTACTTCATTGTGACGGGAGAAAATTTACTCTAGAGCCCCCTCAAGAGTGGATATTTTATTGGAGTAGAGGCTCCCCTAGCTCCTTAAACAGCTAGGGGAGCCTCTACGACCGTATTCTGTTAGAGCTGATTCTATCAGGGGGGTGTCTGGTATAGATGGGAGCTAATCTAATTGAAACATTATCTCAAGTCAAAGACTTTCGGAAGGCAAGAGGCCAACGTTACCCATTATGGTTGGTGTTGTTGTTAGTGATGATGGGAACAATCAGCGGTTTTGACACTTTGCCGGTTAAAAGACGGCGGATTCTTGGTTCATCGAGCGATCTTGCTCAAACTTGTTGCCAAATCCGAGATTAGGATCTTCTCTCCCCAAGCGTTAGAAGTTGACCTGTGTCCCACGGTACTCAATTGATAACCAGTCTGTTTTAACGCTTTATCCAAAATGTTGATTGCCGCATTATGGTCACGGTCATTAACGCATCCACATTGACAAATATGAGTGCGAACAGACAGCGACTTTTTCACAGTTTCACCGCAATTGGAGCAATTTTGACTGGTATATTGCGGCGGTACTCCCACCACAATTCGACGGTAAACTTTGCCAAAATACTCTAACCACTGGGTGAATTGCGACCTTGCAGCATCGCATCCCCCCAACCCCCCTTATTAAGGGGGGTGCCTCAGGCGGGGGGATGGTTTTTAACCATGTTACGGACAAGCAGTTTCTCAAACGCCACAAAATCGTTATATTTTACCACGCACGCCGTTTTAACAGTAAAGTCTTTACGCTGGCGTGAAACTTTTAGATGTTTGCGTCCTAACCGATTAATCGCTTTTTTTCGATTGCGAGAACCCTTTTTCTTTTTAGAAACACGGCGCTGCAACCGCTTTAAAGCCTTTTCCGACGAAAGCAAATGACGGGGATTTTCTACCTTGTTCGCTTGTGAATCAGTATAGAAAGCCGATATTCCAACATCTAGACCAATTGTTTTACATTAGTAGCCTAAGTGCAGGAGTACTGCCAGGAAACCAGCAGAAACCAGACTGATATGATGTCCGGCAAATAGCCCTTAATTAATACTCTGCGGGTCCTTAGCGTCCTTAGCGTCCTTAGCGTCATATCGTTGACCGTTGCATCGGAATTACGACCTGTAGGGGCTTTTCTTGCAATTAGCAATTAGCAATTAGCAATTACCAAGAAAGCTAATCATTCCGATGCAACCGGATTTGATATCAGTCCTAACTATGGGTAATCAAACGGACATGATATGAGGTGTTTAGGGAGTTTGTTCGCTCTCTGGATCAGAAATGGTCAAAAAAGAGGGCGTCGAACCCTCTTTTTTGACAGCACACCTTCCCCACATTTTAAGCAGGTGGGGACTGCCGCGAAGAGTTCAATTAGACTTCAATGCCGTAGTACAAGGCGAGATAGGTAATGATCTCTTGACTGTGAGGCATTAACTCTGGCAGGTAAGTCCTCAGCGCATCACGGACGGCATCGCTGAAGGTTGTAGCATCGTGAGTTTGATTGCGAACAAAGGGATCGAGCTTCTGAATCAGTTCCCAGTTGCTATCGATATTCTCAGCTTTCAAGGCACTTTCCAGGGTTGGTGCTGTATTATCGGGGAATTCAGGCAGAATTCGGCTGATGAATGTCACCCGATGGAACACCCGCCAGCAGGGGGGCTTTTTGTCCGACTGATTGGCTTGACGTAAAGCCGCCGCATTGGGATGCTTGCTCTGTGCTAGCCAAATCGGATCAACGACTTTGCCGAAAAGATCCTCAAAGTTGCGATCGGAACTATCCAGGTAGAATGTCTTAAAGCGATAAGCATCGACTTTACCCGGTGCGGTAACAGCATTACCATTCAGATCAAATACAGGTTGCCACTCGTTATCTGGATTGGGAGCAGTCTTTTGTAAGTTACGGGGAACACTGAGATTAACCGCCAGACTGAAGGATTTTTCTGCATCCTTGGCTTTGGTTTTAGTAAGACTGAAACCACCACCAATTGAGGCTTCAAATTCTAGGGAGAAACCAATACTAAAAATTTCCACATCAGTGCTGAAACTACCACCCACTGCACCACTGAAACTGAAGGAACCAGCGGTGACTTCAGTCTTGACATCAGTAGTTTGGGTAGTTTCGGCAAAGAAGCCACCATCGGCTGTCCAGACATAGGTATTCACCAGGTTTCGTTTAGCAAATTTTTGCGGCAATTCCAGGGAAACACCTTTAGATACGGCTTCACCAAACCCACCAACGATGGAACCAACTCCAGCACCAATAGCCACACCCAGGGGACCGGCGAGAAGTCCGGCGGCGGCACCAGCGGCGGCACCGATGATCTGTCCCGTATTGGCAACCTCTGTATCCGAGCTTTGGTAATAGTTGATCAGGCGTTGCTCTTCCCGTTGGATACGTCGTTCAATCGCGTAAGCTTCCTTGGGTTTGTAGTAACTGTATTCCCCATATTGGCGGGCATTGGCATAATCGGGATCTAGACAAACAGAACCGTCTTCCTTATAGCCAATGCGACCATCCAAAGTACCCTGTTTGGTATATTGACGGTTAATTGGGAAGGGGATGATATTCCAATCGATAGGAATATCAGGATTGGGTACCATCCGGAATGAGACTAAAGCGTTGTTGTGGGCGAGGCGCAGGGCAAAGATATCTGCTGTCTGGGACTGGACTAGGGCAAAGCCCGTATTCGCTGGTTTCACACGCCGCCCAATTGCAGGATTAAGCTGCTGTCCTGGTGCTGCCCCTTCCCAAGAGCCGCCCATAGCCACAGACATACTGCGGGTGCGGTTAATACTGGTGCCTAAACTTTCTTCCTGAGACCAGCTATTGGAAGTGTTAAAGTTGCCTTCCACTCCAACCTTAAAATTAACATCATCTAATTTCTTAGCCGTACCGATACCCAAGGGAGCTGTAATCAGCAAATCCTCAGAACCTCCACTGTAAGAACCTGCGCCCTTAAAGCCAAGAGCCATACTTCTGTCTTTTGAAGCTGAAAGCGTATAGGTGACGGTTTCACTCTCGACGAATTCGATTTTAGAGACTTGAGAGAAGTCAGATAAGTCATCTACAGCCCTCTCAGTCAGGTTTTCGCTGGGAACTGGAGGCGCACCCTCAATATAACCAATAACTTGGGGCGCGAACTGAGCTTGACCAATCCATTCGGTCACCAGATTGCCAACTTTGTAACCTGTGACTAAGCACCACTGATTGTTTTGCAAGTAGCTGTAGCAGCGCTTCAGTACACCACCCATGTTGCCCTGATTGTCCCGTTGCAAATCAGCATATTCCACAACAGCCGGAGTGCGGTCAATTTGTTCGTGGAAAGAAGTGGTGACACTAGCTAGGGCAGAGCGGACGGCTGCGGTATCGTTGCTAATGGGTGCAGTGGAAAGGAAGATGCTCGGTTTGCTAGTACCACTGGGCAGAGATAGATGATTTCCCCGCAAACCATTATCGTTGAGCTGGGTGGCGCTGGTGGTGCTGGAGTCGTCGTCGAAGGTGTAGTAGGCTAACAGGTCTTGTTTTTCCCCTTTGAGGCGGGTAAACAGGTTGTCAGCAATTTGCTCATCGGTGCGAAGGGTGCGCCAGATGCGAACTTCTTCGAGGATCCCTTGGAAACGTTCTGAGGATGTGGCATTGAGTTTATAGCCCGCCATGCTGAACTGGGCATCGCCCCAATTAGGAGTTCCTGATGTTAGTACGTCTGTTGCTAGGGGCAAACCATTCAACAAAAGACTAAAGGGACTACCTTGGGGGTCTGGATCTTTTACCCAAGTGGCACCTTTAATTTTGCCATGGTTGCTACTCTTGCTATCGGTGGCAACGTTACCTTGTTTCTCTTCAAACTGCCACCAACTTACTAAGCCAGACTCACCGCCTTGGATTTTTTTGCCGATGTCTTTCTCACCACGGGCTGTGTTCCAAAGACGCACTTCGGAGATGATGCCCCGGAAATGGTGGCGCAGACGGGGGGAGGCTTGACAACGACCGATTTCTAAGGGTTGATCGTTACCGAGGGGTGCTTTGCCAGTGTAGTTGGATACTCCCTGTTTGATACCATTGATATAGAAGGTGATGTCGAACCATTCTTGGACAGTAACAGATTTAATCGCCTTGATAGTCTTATTGGTGGTGGTTCCGTCAGCATTAGTGAATTGTATCGTCTGGTCGCCTTGCTCTTGGTTTTGAGTGGTGCCTTTTTTGCGGGTGACGGCAACGCGATAGAATGTGCCAGCCGCTAGGGATTGGGTCGAGCGATAGGTTTGGTCGTTACCGTCGGCATCTTCAAAGGTGAATTCTAACTTGCCATCACTGGCTACTTTGAGTTGGTAAGGGACGCTCTTGTCTGGTTGATCGAGATATCCTTTACCGATAATACCCTGGATACTACCTAGGCTTTGGATTTGGATAAAGGCTTCGATGGTGAGATCTTCACCAATATCAAGCATTTCATTGTTACCGCAGTCGAGGTAGCTTTGACCGTTAAAGCTGAGTCCGTAAGACTGGCGGAACCTCATGGCGATATGATGCCACTGCTTGGGGGAGAGGGTTTCTTTACTCTTGAGGAAGCGTTGTCCTTGGTGGTTTCCAGTCTTTCCTTGGCTGACTCCAGCGATCAGCGTCAGCGTGTAAGTTGCAAGTTGGTCTGGAGCTGCAGCAACTGTTGGGCTACCGGAGATTGTGCCATTATACCCATTTGGTCCGCGATCTTTGGCTACACGATTGAGGAAACTGTAGCAAGCCACTAAATCAGTTTCATTACCCTGGAGGGGACGATTCATGTCAGCCTGGATTTCTGCCTGAGAACGAGCGCGTCTCCAAATTGCTACCTCGTCTATTTGTCCTGAGAAATAATAGTCGGGAGTGGTTTCTGTCTTGCCAGCACCTATCCTCAGTGGATAACTTGAGTTAGTCACAAAGGTGGTAGTCTTACTAGCAGCCAATTGACCATTGACGTAGAAAAGCATATTCTGACCATCGTAAGTGCCTGCCAAATGCGTCCAGGTATTGAGTTGTACGTCTGAGCCTAGAAGAATCTGCCAGTCTGTAGATTGGTTTCCTAACCAAAATTGCCACTTGTTATCTGAACCAGCGTAGAATATGTATCCTTTTTTTGGTTCGTCACAGCGGGAGCAAACAGGACTGCGATAAGTATTTTGTCCCCCTGTAACTTTGACCCAGCAAGATACAGTAAATTGACTGGGATTGAGTGCTGAGCTATAGGGAACTTGAACATAATCGCTAGTTCCGTTGCAGACTAGAGAGGAGTCTTGTGTAGCTTTTTGCAAGGCGAGAGTATAGGCGGCATTGTCAGAGCAGTGGTGGATTAACCGAGATGTTCCGGTGTTGGTGGGACTAGGATTCACCCAAGCTTCTACGGTGAGATCCGAGTTCATCGCTGTTTGGGCAAGTTTGGCGCTGGGTAAGGAGAGCAAATCGCTGGTGTTGCTGAAGTAGTAGGAACGTCCAGGTGTGTTAGCAATCCAGGAGCTGTCCCGTCCAGGAGTTACTGTTGCTACTCCGTTGGCTACCCCGTTCAAAATTGTGGTGACAGTGAGTGTGGGTAAGGCATCAGGTTTGTCGGTGCAAGTTGGGTTGCCGTAAACTGTTCCGTGGTAGGCATTGGTGCTGCGATCGCGGGCTTGACCATTTTCAAAGCTGTAGCAAGCCACCAAACCTGTTTCTGTACCGCTTAAACGCTGATTCATCTGCGCCTGAATTTCGGCTATTGAGCGTGCAGAACTCCAAATACGAAATTCATCGATCGCACCGTTCCAATAGCTTTGATTGCTCGATAAGCAACCCAGACTGATCGTGGTAAAATCCCCAATCATGCGAGTTTTTCCAGTTCCAGAGGCGGCAAGAATACCATTGCGGTAAATCGCCATGGTGCCGTCGGTGGCGTTTTTCACAAACGCCCAGTGTACCCAAACATTTTTGTAATCAGCATCTTGAACTGATTTTTCTAGGCGATCGTAACCACCAACACCTCCTACATCCCATATAACCATATTATTTGACCAAGGCAAGTGAAGGTTTAATACTCGCTCTCCTGCTGCATTGTTGGCCTCAAAAATGGAAGTAGTTTTAGGCAGCCCTGCACCACCCTTTGCCCAGAACTCAATTGTGATTTGCTGATTAATCAGGTTGGTCATTTCTGGAGGAAGCTCAATGTAGTCATTTTGCCCATCAAAGTTCAAAGCTGACTGATTGACTGTTTGCTCTTGGTATGTTGCTTGCCCTTCGCTCAAGGCGACTACTTGCAGCGATCGCTCCTTGACGCTATAACTTGAAGGACTGACTGTAGCAGTTACTGTTTGTGGTCGCTGTTTTTGACCATTGAGGATATCAGCAAACAGTTGCGGATCACGGGGTAATTCATTCCAAGTTTCAGTGATACTGCGATTGGAATTGGTAATCACTAGATTACAAGTATTATTAGTGAGACCATTGCTAATCGTCGCCGTGATGTTGTTGTTCCCTGCCGAACGAGTCAATAAGGAGATGCCACTTTCAAGGAACAGTAAACGGGTTCGTGCCACTAGAGTCTGGAAATAGGCTGCCATAAATTGCCCAGACAAATTGCGGTAGTATAGGGCTAATTCTCCCGTCGCCCCATCTAAGATGCTTGGCGTTTGGGCTGTACAAGCAAACTTGATTAAGCTGCCGTTTACCCTTAAGCCAGAGGCATCTAAATGGACAAAACCCATCGGTAAGCGAATTTCCTGTTTTTCGCCCCCAGTTAACACGCTCAACTGGATTTGTTTAGTGGTTAGAGTATTCTGCTTCTGTAAGAGAAGAGATAGTTTACTAGAGAGAAGCGTTTGCTTGTCAATTAGACTGTTCACTAATGTGATCTGAGCGTTAAGCAGTGTTTGCTTTTGGCTGATCTCAGTAGCAATTAGAGCCTGCAAATCAGGAGCGAAATAGAACAAACGCCACTGTTGTCGCAGAGCTGCAATCTCGCTCTCTAACCTTTGTTTGGTACTAGTCTCAGCAGGAATACGCGCCAGATCAATCTGCAACGTGGCTATTTCCTGGTTGAGCTGGGTGATCTCATCGGTGAGGGTACGAATCTCCCCTTCTAAAGTGGAAATTGCGGCTGTATCACTGCTAGCTTGAGGTTGTTCCAGCACGGGCAGATTAATCGCGTCAGGTGTTCTGGCTAACCGTCCTTCCCCAGAAACAGCAAAATCGACAATTGCTACCGCCGAATCTCCGCCACTGGTAGCATTTGTGGCTGTTGCTACCATCACCCGGGCGTTTTTCTTCATGGGTTTGCTGTTGCCGTCGTACCCAGTTGCTACTTCTTCCTGCTGATAGTACAGTTTAGCTGACAAGGAATCGACAACTGTCCGACCTGTGAATGAGAAACTGCTGCGGCGCATTCCTGGATGATCACCAATCGGGGCATCGGAAGCTACCCACTGAGGGGTACCGTTGATCGTGCCAAAGTTACCTCTGTCGGTTTGATCGAAAGCCTTAGTACCTGCCCCTTCATCAAAGCGCCAGTAGCCGATTAGCCCTGGTTCATTACCAATTAAACGCCGGAAGCGATCGCTGTTGATTTCATACCCACTCCGGGCATAGCCCCACACCCGTACTTCATCGATTTTCCCAGTAAATTTCTTGTCTCCCTGACGATTTGCCCCCAGCCGGAAATAGGTAAATTGACAGGTAAGTGTTTGGGTTTGAGACAGGACTGGTGTACCATCGACGAAGCTTTTGAGGGTGGTGCCATCGTAGGTAATCACCAGATGTTGCCAGTTTACGGAGATCGCACCGATGGTTAAGGATACTGTCCCATACTTGAACTGCCAGTTACCTGCTCCATCGCTGACAATCTCAAATGAGTTAGCTGTTGTGGCACTATTACTGGAACCCAAAATGCCTGTCCCAGAAGCCAAATTCTGCTGTGCGGCGCGTACCCACATCTCTATTGTGAAGGCTGTGGGTGTCCAGGCGGGGTTGAGAACCACATCAACGTAGTTACTCGTCCCATCAAAATCTAGGGCGGTTTCGGCGTGTTCGGTGGCTTGGCTTATGGGAATCAAACTCGCACCAGTGAAGGGATCGGTTCCTGGTTCTCGTTCCAGTACGGCATCCCGATATCGGGGATCGGGGCTGGTGTAGAGTTGAGTACCTTGGGGATTAAATAGTCCGTCTGTAGCTACTTCTAAGTTAAAGGCGTCGATGCGCTGGGTGACGCTATTTTGGGCAAAAAACTGCCAGCGTTTGATGCCCTGCACTTGGGTGGGCAGTTGCAATACCGTAAAGCCACCATTGGTGAGGTTGCGAATAAATGCTAGTTCTTGGGTTGGCTCAAAGAAGGGATTCCCTTCCATGTCGTTTGCCCCTAAGCTATCGGTTTGACCAGCGGGGCGGGTTTTGTGGCGACTGCGTTGATAGCGGACTTCTCGGTTCGGCTGTAAAACTTTGCCTGCCAGTACAAAGCGATCGCACAATAGCGTACTATCTACTACCGCAATGTTGTTGTTATTGCTTTTTTGCAGGTCGGTGCGGGTTGTATCCCCTGATGTTTTGCCGTTTGTCAGCTTATACACGGCGTCGGCATGAGTTTTGGCGATCGCTTGTCGGAAGATAAAAATGTGCTGATTATCGGAAAATACCTGGAAGGGAGCATCAGCAGTTAAACGGGCGGTGCTAGAAAGAAAGCGATCAATTTCATCGGGCTGCAAGCTACTGGGATCTGCTACTTCCAGGCGCGTCCCGACCTTCACCACTGGCATGGGCGTCGCACCTACGATGCTATAGCCCACCTGCTCAATCTCATTGGGAAACCTTAGTTCTTCGGGGTTTTCTGGCCAATAGGCGACATCATACTCTCCTTTGTTGCCCTGGGTATCATTCAAGTCCAGAACGGCATAAAATATCCGCCGTTGATTGTCCATGGCGAATGATACCACGGTGCCATTATGGCTAATCATTGCTGTGTAGCGATACGTGCGATCGCTGTAGCTCTTGATTAGTTTTTCGGAAATGTTAATTGTTGCCATTGCGTTTACCCTGATATACTACCTACCCAAAGTTGCCCATAAGTGGACATCTTTGACAACTTTCTGCTGACTCGAAGGCACTTGAACACTCTTCTTGAAGAGTAAGAGTGTTTCTTTTTTAGTTCCGCAATTAGAGCAAGTTTTGCTGAGCGGAAACCACTGATTCAGTATCACTAATTCCGCGCCGTACAACTAGCACTTGTACTCTAACTGGCGTCTGAATTCATTAGGAATTACGCAAAAAAACTAAGGTTATACGAAAACTCGTGGGTTTCGACCAGCGAGATTGACGCATCACCTTTTTTTTTGGCTCCGGGTGCGTAAGTCCCGTTCATAAAAACCCAGATCTGGAATAGCTTTTTCCCATTAGCATCAGACCTGACAAATTTAAATCCTCCCTTGACCTATTTTTCTGTTCTTATTTTTTCCCATCACATGCAATTATATATTTTTTTTATATTATTTAATATAAAATTATTTTTTGTAATAAAATTTATATAATTGTGAGCATGTCAGGTTTGCACGCGGGAAGCAGGAAAGGGATAAAGACGATCCAATAGGTAAAGAATATTTGCTTAAATAACGCAAACCTGCTTAAATAGACTAAGTTGACATTAGTTGAATAAAGCAGGTTTGGATGAACCATGTCACGCCGAAAGAAGCGGCAAGAATACTTGGAGTGCAGGTTTACAGCTAACAAAGGTGGGCAAACGAAGGGGGGCTCAAAGCAATCAGAACGCCCGGAGGAAAAAGAAGGTTCTGGCTAGAAGAAGTAAAAAAAGCGGCAGGCGTTCCCCGAACAATTAAAACTATTTGCTATGGAAGAAGTAGGCTCGCCTATACTCCAATAAAATATCCACTATTGAGGACTAGAGTAAATTTTATACCGTCACAATGAAGTAGCCCTGGGGGGTTGGGGGGATCGCTAGATCTCGATCCCCCCAACCCCCAATGCCTTGGGGGGCATAAGGGGGGCTGGGGGGGATCCCCCTTGGCAAGGGGGGGTTGGGGGGGATCAGTTAGCAATTAGCAATTAGCAATTAGCAATTAGCAATTAGCAATTACCAAAAAAGTTATAACCGATTACTGCGCTTATCAATCATGTCAGCTAGGAGGGCGAACATACCAAGCTGGGTGGCGGCGACGAAGAGAATTAGGGTTTTTTCGGTTAAGTCGTGGCGAATGAAGATGTCTTGAGACAGGGTAATTAAAAAACCGATAAAAAACGCGGTGGCGACTGGTAAGAAGACGCGCAGGGGGGCGAAGTAAACTCCGATTCGCAAAATAATTTGAACGAAACCTAAGGTATCGCGGATGGGTTTAATCTTGCTTTTTCCGACGCGATTGCGATAGTCTATTGGTTCGTAATGGACGACGTAATGATTGGTTAGCATTGCCAAGGTAATCGTGGTCGTGAAGCTAAAGGTATCGGGCAAAATGTTTAAAAATCTTTCGGCGATACTTTTGCGAAAGACGCGCATCCCGCTGTTTAAATCTGGAATTTTCCGCCTGACTACCCATTGGGCAAAATGGACGAGAAACCATTTGGGAATTTTGCGAATCGGGGAATATTGAACGTTTGCGCCTGTCCTCGCACCGACTACCATATCAGCTTCGGTGGCGAGGGCGACTAATTCGGGAATTCGTTCGTTGGGATAAGTTCCATCGGCGTCGGTAATTGCAATTAAAGGATATTTGGCGTTGCGAATTCCGGTTTTAAGTGCGGCGCCATATCCCCAGTTGCGCCCGTGTTCGATTAATCTGATATCCTGACAAGAACGCAGGATATCGCCGGTTCTGTCGGTAGAACCATCATTGATAACTAAAATCTCGTATTTGCATCCGGCGGCGTCAAAGGTGGCGTGCAAATGGGCGATGGTTTCTGCAACCGCTTCCTCTTCGTTATATACGGGAAGGATGAGGGAAAAAGGCGGATAGGCAGTTTTTGTAGAAACGCCGTTGCTATTTTGTGTCTCTGTACGTCCAAAGTGGGAGGTTGTTTCCCCCAGTCGGTTGATTTCGCGCACGATTTGCACTCCTTCTAATCGCACCACTCCCATATAGTACAGGACGGAGCGAAAAACCTAAATGCAGAAACCGGGTTTCTTCGTGCTGCCATATAGTGTTGTTATTTGGTACTTTTAATCTGAATCTGGATCTAAAAATACCGTTTGTGCCAATGTTGATGTCGCGACTGCATAAATTTTTGACCAACTCCGCGAGTCGAGTAGCGAGTTCATCTGTAGGATTCTGGTTTATTTTAAGTCTAAGTTTGGCAGTCGTTTATAGCATCCAGGCGCTGCGGGAAGCTTTTAGCGGCGAATTCGTGGTGCAGGATGATGCCAGACAGCATGTATTCTGGATGCAGCGGTTTGTTGACTCCCAGCTGTTTCCCAACGATTTGATGGCAGATTATTTTCAATCGGTTGCGCCTGCGGGATACACTTGGGTCTATCGGTTGATGGCGATTGTGGGAATTGAACCGCTTTTGCTGCATAAATTATTACCGCCTGTTTTGGGAGCGATCGCAACCTGTTATTGTTTTGGCATCTGCGTGGAATTATTACCCATACCCATCAGCGGTTTTATCGGTGCGTTGTTGCTAAATCAAACGCTGTGGATGCGCGATGATATTGTTGCTGCGACTCCCGTTGCTTTTGTCTATCCGCTGTTGCTGGCATTTTTGCATTATTTGCTCAAGCGTAATTTGTTGGGAGTGGCGATTGCGATTGCACTAATCGGACTTTTTTATCCTCAATGCGTCTTCATCTGCTCTAGCGTTCTGATATTACAGGTATTCTGGCATAGCCGTAAAGGCGCTGAAATAGAAACTTTCCCCGCGTCTTTGCGTCTCCCCATCTCCGCCTCTTCTTCACTCGCCTTCTACGCTATTACCTTAGCAGTTGCCATTTTAATTTTGCTCCCCTACGCTTTCAAACCTTCAGAATTTGGCGCAATTATCAGCGTTGCTGAAGCGAAAACCTTACCCGCTTTTCTACCCGACGGATGGTCGAACTTTTTTGACAAAGATCCGGTTAAATTTTGGTTATGCGGTAAGCGCAGCGGTATGTTACCCACCGAGTGGTGTGGATTGGCATTTAATTATTCTTTCCTGTTAATGCCGCCCCAATTATGGGCAGCGTTGGCGTTGCCTATACTGCTGCGAAATCCCCAGCGATTCGCTTTAGTAAAGCAGATTCGTGGCATCGATATCTTGCCGCGAATGTTGATAGCATCGGTGTCGTGGTTTTTTATTGCCCACGCACTGCTGTTTAAATTGCACTTGCCCAATCGATATACCGAACATAGCTTGAGGATTGTAGTTGCGATCGCAGGCAGCATTACCATTACAGTATTACT
Source organism: Microseira sp. BLCC-F43 (assembly GCF_041929235.1). NCBI lineage: Bacteria > Bacillati > Cyanobacteriota > Cyanophyceae > Aerosakkonematales > Aerosakkonemataceae > Microseira > Microseira sp. BLCC-F43. Next base: position 9,300 of record NZ_JBHFNP010000210.1, on the reverse strand, counting down.
CGATACCCTGGTCAATTACCCAAATCCAAAATCCAAAATCTTCTTATCTTTCCTCATCGCCTTTGCTCTCTTTTTATATCCGCCGATTTTAAAATTGCAGAAATACTCCTTCGCCGCCGATAGTTATGTCGTTGCTGAAGTACCAGCGCTGCACAAGTTCTTCCTGTCGCAACCCAAAGATATTACCATTGCATCTATTGCCAAAGAAGCGAATAATATACCCAGCTTCGCCCACCGATCAATTTTAGTCGGCGGACAAGGATATGCTTTGCCCTATCACAAAAAGTATTATGCTCAAATTCAGCAGCGAACCTTGGATATGATTAATGCTCAATACAGTCCCGATTTAAAAGAAGTACAGCGTTTTATTCAAACCTATGGGGTAGATTTCTGGTTACTAGATCGAGCTGCTTTTACGTTATACTATGTAGAAAATAATAATTGGATGGAGGAATTTCAAGCCAAACAACCAATCGTGGAAAAGATAAAACAAGGTACTGTACCAGCTTTATCAACCTTCTTGGAGAAGTGTTCTGTGTTCAATACGGAAACTTTTGCTGTCTTGCAGGCGTCATGTGTTGTCAACCAATCAAAATAACTGAATGATTGAACCGCAGAGGACGCAGAGGACGCAGAGTCAGAGAAGAGAGATAATTTAGTGAGATTAGAGGAGTGAAGGTTTTGAAAGCATATCTAAAATCGGTAAATCAATTTAAAATAGCGATGATTATTATCTTGTGTTTCAGCGTTTTTATTAATAGTTACAGTATGGGATGGGGTTTGCCAAGTTTTAACGCCTGGGCGGCGGATGAACTCATCCCTTCGAGGGTTATCGATGGTATTGAAAAAGGTTTTTCCAATGGCTGGCATTTTAAATATCCGCCGTTTCATTTTTATGTCTTAACTATCTTATATTCGCCGATTTTGCTGTTGCATAATTTGAAGTTAGTAGATGTTAACAGTCTACCCACGTACACGATTCTTTTTTATATTGGCAGATTTACCAGCGTCATTATGGGTGCTGGACTTGTATTTGTCACCTACTTATGCGGGCGCGAACTTTATGAAGAAAGGGCAGCGGTTTTCGCCGCATCAATCGCTGCTTCGTTATGTCCTTTTGTTTACTATGCCAAAACGATGAATTTAGAAGTGCCTTACCTGTTTTGGGTAATGGTTTCTATGTTGTTTTATATCCGGATTTTGAAACATCAAAAATTAGCGGATTATTTGTTATTCTCAGCTACCGCAGCGATCGCAGTTGGCACGAAAGACCAAGCTTATGGTTTGTATATTTTAACACCTATATTTATCATTTATCAAAACTACCTATATTTGAAGCAAAACAATCAGAATGCACGGCTCAAAGATGCGATAATGGATGAGAAGGTAATTTTAGCGTTCGTTCTAGGATTTACTATCTTTTTAACCATCCACAATATCGTCTTTAATCTACAAGGGTTTATCAAACACGTTAATTTAATCACCGCAGGAGATGCCCAAATCCGCCCGCGATTTGAAAGAAATATATTCGGTTACTTCAGCATGTTTGTGCAAAGTTTCCGACATATCAGATTTGCTTTCGGATGGCCTTTATATTGCCTGTGCATGTTGGGATTATTTAGCGGTTTTTTAAATAAAAAGAAATCCTATCTATTATTATGCCTTTTAATTCCGATTGTTTCCTATTACCTGTTTTATATCAGCGTTGTTTTTTACAATAACGTCAGATATCTACTGCCTTCTTGTTTAATCCTGGCGTTATTTGGAGGACAGTTTATTGCTGAATTACTAAATCCAGCGAAGCAATTTTTTAAAGCAAAAGCAGTTTTAATGACCGGGATATTTGTTTATACATTCGCTTATGCATTTTCAGTAAATGTACTGATGGAAAACGATTCGAGGTATTACGTAGAAAAATGGATGGAACAGAATATTAGCAAGAATGAAGTTGTTTTGGGTGCAGGCGATCGCAAGTACTTACCCCGCCTAGAAAACTACAAATCGGAAATTACAAGAAAACCCACATTGGCAGTTTTAGCAAAAACAAAACCCGATTATATTATTGGCACAAGTGGTTACGATATTCGCAGATTTGAAACGAATCGTCCCGAATACGAATTTTTCGATAAATTAAACCGTGGGGAACTAGGATATAAATTACTGTTTACCTATAAATCCCATCCCAAATGGGATTTATTCAACCAGGAAGAATTGGGGTATAGAGACATCGATCAAATGTACATTTATTCAAACTTTGACAAAATTAACCCCGAAATCCGGGTATTTAGAAAGATGAGAGTTGACGAATGGAGGGAAATGTCATGTTCAAGTTTAAACAATATTTAAAATTCAACTATTTTTTGGCAGTCGTTATAGCGTTAGGAATCTTTTTTCGATTTGCCAACATCGACAAAAAAGTTTACTGGTACGATGAAACAGTCACATCAATACGCTTGTCAGGTTATACAAAAGAAGATTTTTCCGATTTAGTTAGCGATAGTCAGGTTATTAGAATAGCAGATTTACAGAAGTATCAACAGCCCGATGCGCAAAAAGGTTTAATCGATACTATTAGATCCTTAGCAGTAGAAAACCCCGAACATCCGCCACTTTATTTTATGTTGGCGCGACTTTGGGGGCAGGGTTTTGGTTATTCTCCAGCGGCGATGAGAAGTTTTTCTGCCGCAATTAGCTTGCTGGCATTTCCGTTAATTTATTGGTTATGTCGAGAATTATTTGAATTACCGCTAACGGGATGGATTGCGATCGCACTCCTATCAATCTCCCCATTACACGTGCTTTACGCCCAAGAAGCAAGGGGTTACAGTTTGTGGACGGTAACAATTTTATTATCTAGCGCCGCACTGTTGCGGGCGATTCGATTTAATAAAAGCATAAATTGGGCATTTTACGCACTTACCTTAGTGGTGGGATTGTATACAAATTTACTGACGGTGCTGGTGGCGATCGCCCATGGTATCTATGTCATTATCGTGAAAAAAATTAGATTTAGTCAGACTTTTACCGCTTATTTTATATCATCATTATCAGCGTTTATAGCTTTTTTCCCCTGGTGTTTCTTAATGGTGACTAACTTTAATGATATCGACTGGGTGAAAAATGAAATTCCGCTACCGACTTTAGTCAGCAGGTGGTTGCTTAACTTTAGCGCTATTTTTTTTGATGCTGCTATTGGATACTCCGACAATTTTATCGATATCAGAAGTGGTTACGACAACTTGCATATTAACTTTAGCAACCCGCTGACATATGCCATTATACCAATTTTAATTATCATCCTGTACGCTGTTTATTTTTTGTTTATAACGAGTGAAAAACAAGCTTGGATGTTTATCTTAATCTTGATGGTTGTAACGACTCTACCTCTGTTATTGAAAGATTTAACTGACGGTGGACAGCGTTCGAGTATTCCTCGGTATTTAATTCCCTGTTATTTAGGAATTCAATTAGCGGTTGCTTACTTAATTTCTCATCTTCGGCAACAGAAACTGTGGCGGATAATTGCCGTTATAATAATTTCGGGAGGAGTTGTATGCTGTGGAATTAGTTATCAAGCAGAAACGTGGTGGAATAAATATAGCAGCTATTACAATCCCCCAGTCGCGCGGATTGTTAACCAGACTAAGCAACCGCTTGTTATCGGAAGTAATGCGATTAGAGTCACATCTCTCAGTTATTTGCTTGACCCAAAAGTCAAACTAATGTTAGTAAAAGAACCCAACGTTCCTAAAATTCCAGGAAAGTTCAGCGACGTGTTTTTATTTCGCCCTGCAAAAACCTTAAAATCGGGACTTGAACAACAACGTTACAAACTAGAACTCGTTCACGAACATGGGGATTTGTGGCGAATTACTCGGTCGTAATTCTATGTCACTGTCAGGAAAAGCGTAATTTGAAGTTGTAGATATTAAATGTCATATAGGCAGAATAGATTATTGATGAATACAACTATTAAAATGCTTGCCATCGCAACCGTAACATTATTGCCGATCGCAGCATCCCCCGTAGCGATCGCAGCAAATTCTTTTGCACAAACCACCGTCGCACAATCAGTCAATTTAAGGGATACTTTAATTATTCCAGGAGAACGGGTTGGTCCGGTGACGCGCAATACCACTCGTCGCGATCTGACAAGACTTTTTGGCGAGTCTCGTTTGCGGGATAAAACTATTTCCGGCGCTGAAGGAATAGGTCAGTTTGCTGCTACCGAAGTAAACTTGGGAAGAGAGCGATCTTTCACCGTTGTTTGGAGTAATTCCGCGCGGACTCAAGTAGGAAATGTGCGAAATTTGGGAACAGCTTGGAAAACCCGCGAAGGGATTGGCGTCGGTACTTCTTTAGCAGAATTACGCCGAATTTTAGGTGAATTTCAAATATATGGACTGGCGTGGGACTACGGCGGTACTGTTGTGTTTGAGGGAACTCGACTCGCGCGCTATCAAGGGGGTTTAACCTTGGTATTAGATGCTGCACCCGATGCGGCGCGCCGATTTCCGAATAATTATCAAGCAGTTTCAGGCGATCGCTTGTTTTCTTCTAACAATCCTAACTGGCAACGTTTAGGCGTCCGGGTAGCAGCAATGACTGTAAACTTAGCTCCAGATCAAGGTATTTGATGTTTAATTCTACAGGACTTACGCGCGACAAGACCAGAAACCGGGTTTCTTCGTAGATTTCTAGTTTTCCAGCGACGATTTTTCAGAGAAACAAAGGTGATTTGCGTAAGTTCTGTTTGGTTTTGGCGATACATTCTGCCTGTAAAACAACCAAATTCTCCACCTGGAAAACTTGGCAGCGATTCGTAACTTTTGATAAAGCAGGGATAGCACCCTGCTTTAATTTTTCTATTGCTGCTTTTGTCGCAGGTTGATATTGTGCCAACCATTCATCGTTAGCTACATAGTCCGTTGTAAAAGCAGCGCGATCGAGTAACCAAAAATCTATCCCATACTTTTTGATAAAATCTTTTACTTCTGTTATTTTTGGACTATATTGAGCGCGAATCAAATCGCTTGTCCGCTGGCGAAATTGGTTATAATAACCGACTTGATAGGGAACCGCATATTTTCTCCCCGTTAAAATAGAACGCTGGGAAAATGACGGCAAGTTGTTCGCTTCTTCCGCCAAAGATGCGATCAGAATATCTTTCGGTTGCTTTTGGAAATACTCGTACAACCCAGGCGTTTTACCGATTCGGTAATTTGTTTCGGGGAAGTCAGGCACAAAAGCAGGATAGAATATTAAAATCAAAAGCATTCCCATGCATAGTTTGGGAACGATGGATAAAGGCAGAAGAAAGAAAGGATCTTCTTTCGCACTTGTGAGAATTTTATCGATCAGGATAGTTAAAGCAATCGCACCCGCAAAAGACATAATTATCCGCAGGTTATATCCCGTATACCGACTGGGAACGTGCAGTTTAAAGATAGCAGCATGAGCAGCAAAAAACATCACCACCGATCCCAGCAATATCTGCAATAATAAAACCCCATTTTTCACCTGTTTAACCAAAATAAACTTATCCGAAAATCGCATAAAAATTGGCAGCAACACCCCCAACCAAAGCGTCGCCGGAGCAAAAAAGTATCGGGGAAAAAAGCCGCTACGTCGTCCATTAATCCAAAAATGCCAAGGATTTTCGTGGAAAAACTGAGTTCGTCCTCCTGGTAAGAAATCCGGTAATTGCCTCGCCGCCGCAGCAGTTATAGTAGGTCCGAATTTGTCAGAAGAAAAACCATAAGGTAACAGCACTAAAAAAGCTACTCCCAATCCGGTTGCACACAATAATAAATCTGACCGATTATGCCAATTTACAACGCGCAAAACTAACAGAACAACCGCCACGAAAGTGTATTGAGGATAGCACGAACCTAAGAGAGCGATCGCCACCGCCACCCCCAGCAAATTTCGCCGCAATAAATAATACAAAAACGCCATAAAAAAAGGATACAAAAATGCTCTCGGCGTCCCAGAAACCAAATCATCTTTCATCCAAATCGCCTGATTTAACAGCAACGTTGCCATAAAACCCGTCGCCGGTATTGGCAACAATTGCATCGACACCCCAAAACAATAGCAAGTCGTAACTATCCCCAACACCATTGGCAACAATTTATTCAGCAAAAGCGGATTAATTCCCCACCCCGCCGCTAACTGATAAACCGCCTTATATCCCCCTGGCGCAACCGATTGAAAATAATCCGCAATTAAATCATTGGGAAACAACTCCGGATCTAAAAATCGCAGCATCCAAAACACATGCTGTCGCGCATCATCTTGCACCACATATTCGCTACCAAATCCTTCCCTTAATCCCAAAAATCCATAAAGTACAGAAAATCCCAAACTCAGACAAAACCAAAACCTCACCCTTCCACTAGCAGGTTTAGAATCAAGACTTATTAAGAATTGTTGCAGTTGCGCGCTCGCCATAACACCCCGATATTCTTCCCATTACTTAAAAAGTGTACGTTGGGTTGAACAATAGTGAAACCCAACCTACCTCTACTCTCTCTTATCTCTGACTCTGCGTCCTCTGCGCCTGGAGCGGTTCATTAAAAAATAGCTTATGCTAAAACAATCGATGACTGCCAACATTACCCCCTTCCATGCAAATTCAATTAATTTACAACGACCCCCCCACCACAGCACAACCTCGCCAACTCACCCTAGAAACACCCATCGCCATCGGACGAGAAGCTGCGCGAATGCCTGCCCAAATAGAAGGGCGTCGAGTTGCCCAAATAATTTTATCAGCTGACGAGCGCGTCTCGCGCTTTCACGCCGAACTCGACTATAAAAAAGGTCAATTAGTCATCATAGATCGTAGCAGCAGCGGCACTTTTGTCAACGGCGTCCGTCAAACGCAGACAGTATTAAATAGCGGCGATACAGTACAAATTGGTTCATATCAAATCCGGATAAATTTTACCGGAACATCCCCAGTAATTTTAGATCAAATTGGACTGCGTTGGGAAGATCCTACAACCGGAGAAACAAACGAATCAATCTTAGCAATTCCCATCGCCCTCGGACGAGAAATTGCCAGAATGCCAGTAGAAATTCAAGGTAATCCCGTCTCCCGAATCCTCTTAGATAGTCTCCAAGTTTCCCGCTATCACGCTTTTATTAACCGAGTCAACGGTAATTTAGTTGTCAGCGATCAAAACAGTACAACGGGTACTTTAGTCAACGGCATACGTCAGAAACAAACTATTTTATCCAACGGCGATATCATCCAAATTGGCCCTTATCATATCGCCGTAAACTTAGCAGCAAGTTCCCCGGTTATAACTGTAGCTGGGACTGTAATTGGAGGCAATACACCGCCAGTACAACCTTTATCTGTAATTGGTTTTAACCCGGATACAGGATTATTAGCGCCCGCAGTTGCTTCGCCCTCCCCGCCACCAAACTTTCCCCCATCGATATTTAGCAAACAACTAATATCATTAGACGAGCTTCGCACTACAAACCTATCGTTACAGGAAGCAGAATACATTGCCGTTGGTGCGGGATTGGGCAGTTATATTTGGGTCGATTTATTGAGGATTTGCGGCGTCAAACCGCATCAAATTATTGCCATGGGTTTAGAACCAAAACCTTATGCCCGTTATCAACAATTGTGCCTCAATTCCCAAATACCATTACGGGAAAGATTGCGGTCAAATTCTGACTCTTGTCCTGATAATATTTGGGGTTGGCCTAGTTATGCCTTGCGGGAAGCTTGCCACGATTTCGGTAAGGGAAGATTTGGCGATGCAATCAAAGAATTGTGGCAAGTTTTTGCCGAACCAACTTTTGCTGAAACTTATACACCCCGCGCCGGAAATGTATTTGATTCGATTGACAGAGAAGCAGCGCGAATTGGTTGGGATAAAATCTTTCAATACGGACGAATTCGCGCAATTAGGAAAACAGAAGATGGGCGATATTGCATCGCATATAGCGGAAAAAATCGCGAACATGGATATTTAATCGCTCGCTATTTACACCTCGCACCCGGTTATCCTGCGATTCAATTTTTGCCCGATCTGCAAGAATATCGCGAAAAAACTAATGATTTTAAATCGGTTGTGAATGCTTATGAAGACCATAACCACGTTTACCAATATTTAGAAAAAAATGGCGGTACGGTGTTAATTCGGGGGCGGGGAATCGTGGCATCTCGAATTGTGCAACGCATCTACGAAACGCGGCAATTGAACCGAAATATTACGATTGTGCATTTGATGCGATCGCCCAAACCAGAAGGGAATAAATACGAGCGAGCGCAACGCACAGTAGAAAATCATTACGAATTCCAACCCTTTAACTGGCCTAAAGCTTGTTGGGGCGGAGAATTGCGAGAATTATTAGAGCAATCTGAACCCAACAAACGCCGCGCTTTAATCCAAGATTGGGGCGGCACAACGACTGCTGACCGCACAGATTGGCGCAGAATTGTACAAGAAGGAATTTCCCAAGGTTGGTACAGAATTCGCTTTGGCGAAGTCGAGAAAGTCGAAAAAGATCCCAGAAATATCACCATCACCCGCATCCGCGAAATGGGAATTAAAGGGCTGACAAATATCGAAGCCGACTTTATTATTGATTGCACGGGTTTAGATGCCAAAGTAGAAGCCAGTCCTCTGCTAAAAGATTTAGTCGCTCATTACAATTTGCCCTTAAATTACAACGGGCGCATCTTTGTAGAAAATGATTTTGAAATCAAAGGAATGCAGAATCAAAGAGGTAAAATATATGCCGCCGGTGCGATTACTTTAGGTGGTCCCTACGCTGCGGTTGATAGCTTTTTGGGATTGCAATATGCAGCATTGATAGCGGTGGATAGTTTAGCGAAATCCGGTGCTACTGGAGTTAAAAGATTGACAGCATTTCGTTCTTTGGTTCAGTGGTTTAAATGGGTGGGTTATGTAGAGCCTTGAATGGTTCGTAGTCAGCGCTTAAGCGCTTACTACAAGCTTTCTATTGTACTCCTGTGGTTTAAATCCCTGGGTTATCTATAGCCTGAATTTTACAGAATGGTTCGTAGTCAGCGCTTCAGCGCTTACTACAAGCTTTTTATTGTACTCCTGTGGTTTAAATCCCTGGGTTATCTATAGCCTGAATTTTACAGAATGGTTCGTAGTCAGCGCTTCAGCGCTTACTACAAGCTTTCTATTGTACTCCTGTGGTTTAAATCCCTGGGTTATCTATAGCCTGAATTTTACAGAATGGTTCGTAGTCAGCGCTTCAGCGCTTACTACAAGCTTTCTATTGTACTCCTGTGGTTTAAAT
>NZ_JBHFNP010000021.1:0-15104 GCF_041929235.1 Microseira sp. BLCC-F43 | reverse complement strand
TCAGGGGGGGATTGCTCCCCCCTTGCCAAGGGTGGGTCAGGGGGGGATTGCTCCCCCCTTGCCAAGGGGGGGTCAGGGGGGGATTGCTCCCCCCTTGCCAAGGGGGGGTCAGGGGGGGATTGCTCCCCCCTTGCCAAGGGGGGGTCAGGGGGGGATTGCTCCCCCCTTGCCAAGGGGGGACTAAGGGGGGATCGGCTCCCCTTTTCTAAGGGGGGGGAACGGCGAATAATATTGGCGGGTTTGATGTCTCGGTGAATTACCTCGTGGGAGTGGACAAATTGCAGCACGGGGAGCAAATCGTTTAATACCTGCCGAATCTCGGTTTCGTTAAAACTTCCCTTCGATGCCAACTCTTGCGATAAGGTTAACCCTTCGATAAATTCTTGTACTAGATACGAAAAGCCATCTTGGTCGAAATGCGCCAGCAAGTCGGGAATTTGGGGATGTTTGCCCAACTCGTCCAAGCGCATCGCTTCTTGGTGAAATAATTCGGCGGCTTTCTGGATGTTGCTGCTACCTTGGACTTGGGGGAAAAATTGCTTAATCACGCAACGCGGTTTGGACGGTTTATCTTCATCCAAGGCGAGAAAGGTTCTGCCAAAACCTCCCTGACCGATGGGTTTAATCGCTCGGTAGCGGTCTTTGAGTAGCAATTTTGACCCACAACTGCGGCAAAACTTTGTCCCATCCAGATTCTGGTGGGGCATGGGGCAAGCGGGATTAAGACAATAACTCATACCGGCTAGCAATTAGCATACTAACTCTATCTTGACTCGAAAAGTGGTAAAAGTGACAGGGAGAGGCACAACCCAGAGTGAGAGAGCAAAAACTCCAGAGTGCGAAGAATCTAAGTTTCGTTCTCCCTCTTACCTGTACCCAGATGCTGCCGCAATGGTTTAAGGAAAAACAAAATTACAGGATAAAATTGCCCGCTAGTCATAAAATTAGCCTGACTTTATTCATAAATCTGCCTTGGATGGTAAACTGACGATAGACAGCCATGTTTTACGGCTGATCTGTATGTCCCTACTAGGTATTTCTCATGGCTGAAGTAACAAAAGAAGCATTACGCGACAGACTGGGAAACATAGACCAAATCCGCGATATTCTCATGGGGCCGCAACTGCGAGACTATGAAACTCGTCTCGCTCAGGTAGAGGCGGACTTGTCTTTACTACGGCAAGATCTGCGCGAGCGCATCGAAGAAACCAAAACCTCTTTCGCAACTGAAATACGCACCAACGTCGAATCTTTAGAGAAAAAAATTAAGGCGGTCAGCTTAACCGCTTCGGAAGAAAGTGCCGACCTGCGCCAGTTGAGCGATCGCATGAACAAAAGGTTTTCTAACACGATTGAAGCTTTAAATGATAGCGTCGATAAGCAAGTTGCTTCCTTGCGCGAGGAACTTTCCGAATCTAAAGCCAGACTCCAAGAAGATGTCCGGAATCTCAGAGATCAAATTTTTGAAGAACTAGACAGGCAATTTTCTGCCTTGAGGACTGGCAAGGTATCCAAAGATGACATGGCAGAAATTCTGTTTGAAGTAGCAATGCGAATCAAAGGCACTGAATTTGTTCGCCAATTGAAAGAAGCAACCGATACAGAAGTTTATGGCGGTATTGCCGTCCTGGAAGACGAGGATAACCCATAAAATCAATCGGGAGCTAAGATCGGACAGGTGGGGGGAATTGTAGGCGGCTAAAGCTTGAGGATAAGAATAGGGATGGCAGTGCATGGATACAACCAAAGAAAATCTAGAGGAGATCCATTCCCAAAAGGTTGAAAGTGCCGCAGCACTAAACCAGATCAATGGCTTGTTGGATCTGCTGGTAGAACTAAAAATCATCGACCAGAACGAGTCACCTGAATTGGATTTAAAACCCTCATCGCTTGAGGAAACAGGCGGGGAAATAGAAGCATGGAAAAACCTGTTTCAATCACCCCAAATGTTGGCACTGCCACCCGCAAAAGAAATTGGGGTGCCATCGCTTCATGGTAGCGATGCAGGAAACGCGGACGAAGAAATTTCCCCCCTACCAACATTAATCGAACGCAGTCAAGAAACTTGGAATCACCAATCTTACGCCCACGTAGGGGAGAATAATTTAAACCAAACGCCGGAAATCGACGAAGATAGATCGATAGAACTGATAAGTCAGTTATTTTTAGTTGGGGGATCAACAACGAGTAAAGAGAATTTAGAAAACGAGAATGCCTTGGGGGAAAACCAGGCAGAGATAGCCGCAATCGGGGAAGAAGAACCGGAAATCGAGGACGATCCGTTTAAGCGGTTGCAAGATATTTTAGTACAGCCAGAAGTATCTGAGGTGCGCGAATTGGTGGCTTATGTAGACCAGAAAGTCGCAAATCTAGAGCATCAAATTTACGAACCAAGCGAGTTGATCAATTTACTTTTGCCCTGGATAGCAGAACTTTTAAGTCGCAAAGTAGACGAGTCTAAAGATGAAGTAATAGGGGCGATAGCTCCGATCATAGATCAAATCATTGAAAGCAGAACCGAGCAAGACCGGGAAGCAATGAGTGCAGCTTTAGCGCCTTTAATCGCGGCGGCAATTACCCAACAAATCAACAATGCTCCCGAAGAAGTTGCTCAAGCGATCGGACCCACAATGGGCAAAGCAATCAAAGAACAAATTGCCCTCGAACGCGACGCAATGGTAGACGCACTTTATCCAGTAATTGGCAGCACCGTTGCCAGATACATCGCCGAAGCGATTCGCGACATTAACGAAAAAGTCGCCAATGCCTTTAGCGTACAAGGAGTTAGCCGCAAAATTCGCGCCAAAGTGCAAGGAGTTTCTGAGGGAGAACTAATATTCAAAGAATCAATACCCTTTACGGTCCAAGCTATCTTTTTAATTCACAAAACTTCTGGACTGGTAATTTCAGAAGTCCAGATGTCTGGAGAACAGAAACTAGAAGCAGACATGGTAGCAGGGATGCTCACCGCTATCCGCAGTTTCGTTAACGATTGTATCGCCCAGACAGGTGAAATTTCCGAACTCGATGCCATCGACTACGGCAATTCTAAAATCATTTTAGAAGTGGCAGGATATTGCTACCTGGCAATCGTGATTACAGGAGATCCGCCCAAGTCTTTCATTAAACAAGTGCGGCAAACATTGAGTACTATCATCATCAAGTACGGTAAAGCCATCGAGTCTTTTGACGGCGATCCTGCTAACGTTCCCGCGCCGGTGAGATCGATGTTAGATAAGTTGATAGAAACCCCCTCCAAGCAGAAAGCAGCGAAACCGCCAGTTGCCCTGATCGGCATTAGCTTAGCAGCTTTGAGTCTCGTTCTCGTTCCTTGGGGAATTTTTGCCTATCGCAACAGCATCGACCGCCGCATCGAAGCTAACGCCGCCGAAGCTTTAGCATCTGCCCCACAATTAGCCGTATACCGCCTCAACGTCAAGGCGGATGGAGATACCCTGCGCCTGTCTGGCAAGTTACCGACTGAGTATCTGCGCCAAAAAGCCGAAAAAATCGCCCGCGACTCGGCACCGAATCTAAAGTTATACAATGAGATCTTTGCCGTCGAAGTTCCTCCCGATCCGGTATTAGCAGGTGCAGAAGTTAAACGGGTGACATCTGTTCTCAATCAAACTAACGGCATTGCGATCGCGGCGCAATACAATGCAGGTAAAGTCACCTTGTCGGGGACTGTCAACTCTTTTACCGATGCCCAGAAAATTACCCAAGCGTTTGCTCAAATTCCCGGTGTTACATCTGTGACCAACACCGTCCAAATACAGCCGTTCAAAATTGACGCCCGCATCTATTTTGAGTTGGGTTCTGCTGAATTAACTTTCCCAGATGCGGGTGACAAAATTAACCAAGTTAAGGATATTCTCACCAAAAATACAGGAATAAATCTAAAAATAATCGGCCATAGCGATCGCACCGGCACCCTGCCAGAAAACCAGCGCCTATCCTTGGAAAGAGCCAGAACCGTGCGAGATGCTCTGATCCGCGCTGGTATCGCCCCCAAGCGCTTACTGATAGCTGGAACCGCTCAACCCCCCCTCGATGTCGATCCGGAACGAGAGGCCGCCAGAAGCCGCGTTGTGCGGTTCGAGGCGTTGACGCCGGAACCAGCTAAAACTAAATAAAAATAAAATATTCAGCAAGAGCGGATAATAAATGATAGAATAATAAGCTTTTATCAGAGAGAATAGAGCAATTAAGTCATGTCTGCAATATCCAAAAAAATCTGTATGGTTGGCGACTTCGGGGTGGGTAAAACCAGCTTAATTCGTCGCTTTGTAGAACGCCAGTTCAACGATAAGTATCTTTCAACGGTGGGAGTCAAGATTTCCCGCAAAACCGTTGAATTAGCCGACATAAAACAGCAAGATCGGCTGAACGTGCAGTTGCTGATTTGGGATATTGAAGGTCATACCAAATTTAAAGCGATCGCTCCCACCTATCTGCAAGGTGCCGCTGGCGCCGTCATCGTTGGCGATTTCAGTCGTCAGGAAACCTTAGATCGGATTACAGAGCATATTCAGCTGTTTTTATCCGTAAATCCCAAAGGGTTTATTGTTATTGCTTTAAATAAAGCAGATCTGGTAGATGAAGAGAAAGTAGAAAAACTACTTTTCAATTATCAATTCAACGACCACGAGCGAGTGATACAAACCTATCCCACATCCGCCAAAACCGGAATCTATGTTGACGAGCTTTTTGAAAAATTAAGTTACCGCATCGTTGAATCTGCTTAGAATTATGGATTACCTCACGCTCGATCGAGAATTAAAAATACAAGAAACTTCCTTGGCAGTGCAACGCTTTGCTGATTCTCCCCATGAGGTAAAAAAGGGAAAAGATATCCGCCTCGGCTTTCCAGAATTTATTGGAATTGAAGAAATCCTGATTGCCATCTTTGATGAACGAATGAAGAGTTTCGAGTTAAAAGGAATTCAACGATTTTACGAACCAAATTCTCCTATCTACATTGATATTTATGTTTTATTCAGGAAAAATGAAAACAATTCAGAAAGCCAAATATTTATCATCTTTGAAGATGTGACTGAAAAAATGCTTTTAGAGCAAAGTTTAGCACAGACAATCCGGGAAACAAGTCTTTTATCAAGTACCCTAGCTCAGTACAAAGAATACATCGATAAAATTATCGACGCGATGACAGATATATTGTTAGTCACAACTGAATCGGGTTATATAAAAAAAGTTAATATAGCCGCCAAAGATTTGTGGGGTTATAGGGAAGAAGAGTTAATTAATCAACATATTTCGACGCTAATACCCGATGAAAATTTTTTATCGAAGGTTGTGCAAAAACCTGACGCACCTAAAAAAAGCATATTTAAAGATGTAGAAGTAGTTTGTCAAACCAAAACAGGCAAAGAAATTATCTTAGGGTTTTCCCGTTCTCCTATTCAAACCGATATAGAAGAGTTACACAATTTTGTTTATATTGGTCGGGACATCACCAAGCGCAAGCAAGCGGAAGCAGAAATTCGTCAGGCGCTGGCTAAAGAAAAAGAACTCAGCGAATTAAAATTCCGCTTTTTCTCAATGGTCACCCATGAATTTGGCAACCCACTGAACAGTATACTCATGTCCGTTGCCTTACTCGAACACTACGGTACTGAATCAACCCCAGAAGAAAACCTCGAATATATTGAGAACATTAAAACAGCCGCTAACCAAATGACCGAGCTATTAAAAGATGTGTTGGTCATCAACAAAGCAGAAGCAGGCAAATTAAAATTTAATCCAGCAGCCATCGATTTAATAAAATTATGCAACGAATTAGTAGAACAAATAAAACTGGCGACCGGGGGCAAACGCCAAATTATTTTTGCCATTAATAACGACAATGAAGCGGGAAAGGAAAGCCACTTTACCCCCTTTTTTCCTTGTATGGATGAAACCCTGCTCCGGCACATCCTGACAAATTTACTCTCGAATGCGGTGAAGTATTCCCCTGTAGACACCACCGTTTATTTTGACCTAAATTATCAGGATCAAGAACTCATTTTTAAAATCAAAGACGAGGGCATTGGCATTACTTTAGAAGACCAAAAACAATTGTTTGAGTTGTTTCATAGAGGGAAAAATGTGGGTCAAATTCCCGGAACCGGACTCGGTTTATCAATTGTCAAGCAAGCTTTAGACTTGCACGGGGGCAAAATTGCAGTGGAGAGCGAAGTAGGAATCGGTACTACGTTCGTAGTCACGATACCCTTGAGTCAAGGACTTTCTTGAACTATTGCATTACGCCTATGAAATACTGGGTACTCGATCAGATTTTCAACCACGCTTCAAAACCACGCCAAATGGAATACCTGGTAGTGGATGAAAACTTCAGCATCAAAGACATATCCGATCAAGTACAACAGTTTGCCGAACATGCTACCCAAGTGAAGCTGGGAAAAGATATCCGCGACAGCTTTCCCGAACTGATTGGGTTTGAAGATATTTTAACCCCTGTGCTTCCAGCAAGGCAGGATATTTTTGAATTTACAGGAATTGCTAGGGTTTCAGAGCGAAATGAAAATACTTTTCAACCGCCCTTGATGTGACGGTAAAAATGATTTCATAACAATATTTAGCACAGACAATTCGTGAAACAATTCTGCAATCAATTGCCTTAGATGCCTGCAAAAATTACCAGGATAAAATTCTCACCTCAATGCCAGAATCCTTAATCGTGACGACGATTTCGGGAAAGAGCAAAACAGTTAATCTAGCCGCTTTAGAGTTGTTTGGGTATGGCGAGGCAGAATTAATTGCTCAACCGATATTAACCCTCGTCGCTGATGATAAAATAGCCCATAAAACCTGTAATAGCAAATTTTTCAGGACTGACGCAAACACCAAAGTTTCTCTGAAAAATCGTCGGTTTGGCAACTAAAGATCTACCCAGAAACAAAGGTTATAGGATCGTCGTGCGTCAGTCCTGTTTTTAAAAGAACTGAAAATAATTTTTCAAACAAAAAAGGTTCAAAAAATTGCTGTCACCTTTTCCCGTTCAACTATTCAAACAGAATTTAAGCAATGCCAAGATTTTGTCTATGTTGTTCGAGAATTAACGAGCGCTTGTAGGGAGAGCGATATGCCGACCGCACGAGTAGAGCGAACGCTAAAAAAAATTACTCGTAGGAGCGAGCTATTATAAAAAAAATACCGAATGAAATAATAACACCTAATGAACACCCTTGTCAAGCAACTATTAACTCACTTATTGCCAAACCGGAACCTGGAATACTTGGCGGTAGACCGGGAATTCAACATTCTAGAAATGTCTGAGGGTGTGGAACGCTTCGCCGACGATCCGAATCAGGTGAAACTGGGGCAAGATGTCCGATTTGGCTTTCCGGAACTGTTCGGGTGTGAAGAGATCCTGATCGCCGTGCTTGAAGGTCGGGAGAAAAGTTTCAATTTAAAAGCGATTGGTCGGTTTTTAGACCCGAACAATCCCCTGTATGTGGATATTTTAATTGTCAGCGATAAATATAGTGAAGAAAAGTTACAAGAACGGTTGTTTTTTTTAATTGAAGATGTAACCAAACAGATGGTTTTGGAGCAAAACTTAGTCCAGGGATACAATGAAACCAGTTTGTTAGCCAGTGCAATGGCGGCGGCGAAGCATTACTTGGATGGCATTATCAATGCGATGGCAGAAGTATTGTTAGTGACCAACAACTTGGGAAATATCAAAACAGTCAATCAAGCGGCTATAGATTTGTTTGGCTACAGCGAAGGGGAATTAATCGACCAGCCAATTTCAGATCTCGCATCAGATGGAAAAATATTGCTGCAAGCGATTGAATCGCGTTCCGGGCAACAAAATGAAGTATTTAAAGATTTAACAATCGTTTGTAAAACCAAAACCGGCAAAAAAATTGACGTGGCCTTTTCTTGTTCGGCAATTGAGACAGAAATCGAGGGGATTACCGATTTTGTTTATGTCGGTCGAGATATCACCGAACGCCTGCGCGCCGAAAAGCGCAAGGCGGCGCAGTATGCCATAACCCGCAGCTTATCCGAGTCTGCCACGCTTTCTGTCGCCGCGCCAAAAATTTTATCAGCACTTTGCGAACATTTGGGATGGGATGCGGGTCAACTGTGGATACCAAATCAGCAGGTAATACCACCAGCGAGTGCAGGGGAAAGTTGTCCGATTCCGATCTTATTGCGATGCGCCCAACAGTGGGTAAAACCATCAGTTTCCATCCCAGAGTTTGCCAACCTTACCTGGCATATTAGCTTTGAGTTGGGTGTAGGATTGGCCGGTCGCGTTTGGCAGAATTGTTCCCCCTTGTGGATCACCGATGTGGTGGATGATGCCAACTTTCCCCTCGCGAGTTTGGCATCGCAACAGGGATTGCACGAGGCTTTGGGTTTTCCGATCATGGGAAACGGTGAAGCTTTGGGGGTGATGACATTCTTTGGTCGCGAAGTCGAACCACCCGATGCAGATTTGCTCCAGGTGATGGCGGCGATTGGTAGCCAAATCGGTCAGTATATGAAGCGCAAGCAAGCAGAAGAAGCACTGCGCTATCAACAGCAACAAACCGATCGCTTGCTGTTGAATATCTTACCCGCCACGATTGCCGAACGCCTGAAAAAGGATCAAAGAACGATTGCCGAACACTTTGCTGAAGTGAGCGTTCTGTTTGGCGATATCGTTGGCTTTACAGAACTATCAACTCGCATCTCGCCGACAGAATTGGTTCATATGCTGAACGCGATTTTTTCAGAGTTTGATTATCTCGCCGACCGACACGGGTTAGAAAAAATCAAGACGATCGGAGATGCTTACATGGTAGTCGGAGGTATTCCCCTTCCCAAACCCGATCACGCCCTTGCGGTGGCGGAAATGGCACTCGACATGCAAGCCACAATGGTTCAATTTAACGCCGAGACTGGTCAAAATTTTAGGATGCGAATTGGGATTCATACCGGCCCCGTGACGGCGGGGGTGATTGGTGTTAAAAAGTTTATCTACGACCTCTGGGGGGATACGGTCAATACAGCTAGCCGCATGGAATCTCACGGGATACCGGGTGAGATTCAGGTAACCCAGGATACCTACGATCGATTGCGCGATCGCTTTTGGCTGCAAGAACGGGGTCCGATCGCGGTCAAAGGCAAAGGAGAAATGATGGCGTATTTATTAAAGGGGCGCAAATAAATAGTTTAAATCCCAGTTAAGCTTTTCGCGCTCGCGGACTAGGGGTCATAAGATAGATTCAAACTCGTTGGAGGGAAGCCACGATGAAAATTTCACGCCCCAACGCCAAAAACCCCACAGCCGAAGAAATCCGACAACTCGAAAAACTCAAAGCGGCGATCGAGCGTGCCACAGCAGATGGCAAGGTGACGCGACAAGAACTAGAAACGATTAAGGCAGCAGAATGGGCTGACGGCAAGATTTCCGTTGAAGAATTGGAATTGTACAGAACTCTGATCCTAGAAAAAATTGAAAAAGGCGAGCTGGAATACGAGTGGTAGGGGTACGGCAGCGACCGCCAAAACCTGGCGATTGCCCTGCCCCTACAAAAACTTTGCGGGAGGTTGAGAGCCTCCCAGTTTCAACGGGAGGATGAAAACCGACTCGACAGGGCTAAAGCCCTTGTGTGGGTTCGGATATTCTACCATTTTTCGCGACTAGCGGCAAATTATACGAAATGGCGATATAATTTGTAGAGGGAGGTTAGCCAATGTTAACCCTGTCTTACGAGTACAAAGCGATGCCCACGGATGAGCAGATCCAGCTAATCGAACACACCCTAGACTTGTGCCGAAAAGTGTGGAACTTTGCCCTGGGTGAGCGTAAAGATTGGCTGAATTCTCGCAAGTGCCCGGTTAATGCTTGCTCAATCGTCACTGAATACATCACGCCTGCTGATGCGCCATATCCCAACTATGCGCATCAGTGCAAGCTGCTAACAGTTGCAAAAAAGCAGTATCCGGAACTCAAGACTGTTAATGCTCAAGTGTTGCAACAGGTTTTGAGAAAACTGGAAACCGCATTTGTGGACACGGGGCGCAAAGGTATGGGATTCCCCCGATTCAAGAACCGTTACCGGATGCGCTCATTCGTGTACCCGCAATTGGGTAAAGGGGAGATCCACAAAGGTAATCAGATTAAGTTGCCGCAGTTGGGCTGGTTGGAATACGTGAAGTCGCGGGAAATTCCTGATGGCTTCACCGTGAAGCAGGCGCGGATAGTGCGCAAGGCTTCTGGCTACTTCCTGATGCTCACCCTGGAATGTGATGTAAATGTGCCGAATCCTGTTCCTGCTGGGCACCCACGCGGGATTGATTTGGGACTCGATAAATTTGCGGCAACCTCCGACGGGGAGTTGATTGAACGTCCTCGGTTTCTGAATAGCCTGCACCGCAAGCTGAAATTGCTGCAACGCAGGCTGAAGAACAAGCAAAAGGGGTCGAACAATCGACACAAACTGAATTGGAAAATCGCACGGTTGCATCAACGCATTGCGGATACTCGCAAAGATTGGCACTTCAAGCTGACTCACAAACTCTGTGACGACGCGGGCATGATCTTTGTTGAAGATATCGACTTCCGCACTTGGGCGAAAGGAATGCTGGGCAAACACACCTTAGATGCTGGATTTGGACAGTTCGTCTCAATCTTGCAATGGGTGTGCTGGAAGCGAGGTGTGTACTTTGCCAAGGTGGACAAGGATTACACCTCGCAAGTGTGCCCACAATGCGATACGCATACGGGCAAGAAAGATTTAAGTGACAGACTGCATGTCTGCCACAACTGCGGTTACACAACTCATCGAGACGTGGCAGCCGCACAGGTGATCCGTAATAGAGGGTACTCTGCGCTGGGACGCGGCGTGGAAGAAAATGCCTGTGGAGACGGTCTGGCGGGGACGGGCAACCGTCTAGTTAAGAGTCAGCGAAGCAGGAAGAAGAAAGGTGACGCAGCGGTGCTTGGGCCCGCGTAGTCGCTTCCTTTGAGAATCCCCCGTCATTCATGCGGGGGAGTACGTCACTTCACGTCACGTCACGTCACTTCAGCTTTGACTTGATAAAGGTCATAATCTGAGCTTGCTGTTTCTTCAGCGCCTCAATTTCGGCCTGCATCTTGGCAATTTGCTGTTTTAAGGCTTGAATCTCTGCTGCACCTGCGCCATCGGCTGCTGCTGGTGCCGGTGCCGGGGCTGGTGCTGCTGCTGGTGCCGTTGCTGCTGCTGGTGCTGGTGCCTCGCGAGGCAGCTTCGCCTTTTTCATGGCAGACTGGATACCTGCAATCAGATCCTTCTGCTCAAAGGGCTTGAGGATAAACTCAAAATATTTATTAAATGCGGGTTCTGGAATTTTTTCTAAAACTTCTTCCCTACGCCCCGACATGATCACCAGAGGAATTTTCTGTAACTCTGGTTTGCTTTGCAGTTGCTTATAAACTTCCAAGCCGTTCATTTTCGGCATCAGGAAGTCTAACATGATTAAGTTTGGACGTTCCTGATTGATCAACTTAAGTCCCTCTTGACCGTCTTTGGCTTCTAGGACTTGAAAATTGCCCTTAGGCAGCATCGCTTGGACTTGCTTCCTAACAGAGAGGCTATCATCGATAACCAGGATTTTATTAGCCACAATCGACTCCTCTGGCTGGAACTATTAGCTTAGGGTGTGAATTGACCACTTAACTTTGACACTCCCCGTGTCTATTGGTGCGGGGATTGTTAAGACATTACCGTCTTAATATCCTGAGAACTCGGGCTTACCGGGCGCAATCTTTCTGCCATTAGGCGGTCTGCTATCCTAGTCTTACAACTAGCTCCTCGGTCATTCACTTTCCCCCAGTCCGGGGGTAAGTTTTAACTTCTTGTACTGACGGACGAATCTTAGCACAGTTGCTTGTAACTTGACTCGACGATCTTTTCCCGGCAAGCACTACATCCCCGCTTAATCACGGGGGTTTTGTGCTTCTCGTCAACCCTGATAATGCCAGTTTAGCGAAAGGTCTACAATTTTGATACAAAACCCGCTTAAAGTCTTCAGTAAGTAGCGATCCTATGCCGTTAGAAGTAAAGCCAACTGAGTCAACCACAACAGCTGCTTCCCTGCCTCGTGCTGAAATTGAGGCCATGCCTTCTTGGTTGCGCCGCTCCATCGGCAAAGCCAGCGATATTTCTACCGTTCAGCGAATTATCAAGCAGCGCCAGATTCATACGATTTGCGAAGAAGGGCGCTGTCCCAACCGGGGCGAGTGCTATTCCCAAAAAACCGCAACCTTCTTGCTCATGGGGCCAACGTGTACCAGAAGTTGTGGTTTTTGTCAAGTAGATAAAGGACATGCGCCGATGCCCCTCGACCCAGAGGAACCGGGCAAAGTGGCAGAGGCGGTGAAGTTGTTGGGGTTGCGTTATGCGGTGCTGACTTCGGTGGCGCGGGATGACTTGGGGGATGGGGGTGCAGGATGGTTTGTAGCGACAATGGCAGCGATTCGGGAAATCAACCCAGAAACGCAGATAGAGGTGCTGACGCCGGACTTTTGGGGCGGGAAGAATGCAGAACCAGAACAGCGTCAGCGGGTGGAAACGATCGCCGTGGCGAAACCGGCTTGTTACAACCACAATATCGAGACAGTGAGACGCCTACAAGCGCCCGTGCGGCGGGGAGCGAAGTACGAGCGCAGTCTGGCAGTTTTGCGCCTGGTTAAGCAAGTAGACCCGACTATACCAACCAAGTCCGGTTTAATGTTGGGACACGGGGAAACAATGGCTGAGATCGTCGAAACGATGGAAGATTTGAGGGCGGTGGGGTGCGATCGCATCACCCTGGGACAATATATGCGCCCATCCCTCGAACACCTACCCGTGCAAAAATACTGGACGCCGGAAGAATTCGACCAACTGGGAGACATCGCCAAAAGTATTGGTTTTGCTCACGTGCGTAGCGGTCCGCTAGTTCGCAGTTCCTACCACGCCGGGGAAAGTGAATAAGGCAGGTGGGCAGGTGTGCAGGTGAGAATTACCAATGACTCCAGGACTTACGCAAAGAAACCCGGTTTCTACGAAAAATCGTTGGTTTGGGAACCAGAGATCGACGGTCGAAACCGGGTTTCTGGCAACGCCCTTGCGTAAGTCCTGGACTCATTACCCACGACCCAAAGAAAAGATTTTTATCAACTCGCACTAAAGGTGCAACTTCTTTGGTATTTCTTAATAAGTTCCATCGATCAGGAGAACACTTTATGGCGAAAACCACTAACGCTACCACCCAAACTGGTAAATTCCCCTATCCCTTCCGCACGGGCTGGGCTTTGGTGCTGTTGGCTATTAACTTCTTAGTAGCAGCCTACTATTTCCACATCATCGAGTAATTACAAGTGAGGGATGAGGGATAAGGGATAAATTAGATACTTCGGTAGAATTAAGCAACCTAATTTTACCGATAATCCGATCGAGCCTTATCCTTCATCCCTCAAGCTTTTAGAGCGTGCCTTTGAATAAACCTTGGGGACGGACGAGCAGCACGAGTACCATAATGAACAGGGCTACAGCGAGCTTGTATTCGGTAGGCAGCAAGAAAGTGCTGACTTCTTGGGCAACGCCGATGACCAAAGCACCGGCGATCGCTCCGTAAGGGTTGCCAATCCCGCCCAGAATTACTGAGGCAAACATCGGTAAAATTAGAAACCAACCCATATTCGGGCGCACGGCTTCGGTTAATCCCAGCATTCCGCCGCCGAGTGCCGTCAAGCTGCCAGCTATTACCCAAGTCCAAATGACAACGCGCTCGACGTTGATGCCGGATACGCGAGCCAAGTCAACATTATCCGCCACCGCCCGCATCGCTTTGCCGATTTTGGTATTCTGCAACAAAAAGTGCAGCCCTAAAATCGCTAGAAACGCCAAAGCCACAACAATCAGATCGAAGAAAGGCACTTTGATGCCCAGGATATCGACAGCGGCGGCAACGGGCAGATTGTAAGATTGGTTACTTCCTCCCCAGATTAAGATAATGCCGTTGCGGATAAATAAAGCCAGTCCAATCGACATGATAATCAGCGTAGTCGAGGTGGCGCGAATCGCACGCATCGGCGACCAAAGTAACTGTTCGCACAAGAGCATTCCCAGTACGGTTACTCCAGCCCCTAAAATCATCGCTAGCCAGATATTGACGCCGCTGCGATTCGCTACCCAGGTAAGATAAGCTCCCAAGGTCATAAAGTCACCGTGGGCAAAATTGGAAAGGCGCAAAATGCCGTAAGTTAGGGTTAATCCCACAGCAGCCAGGGCAATAATACTGCCCAAGGCGATTCCGTTTACAGTTAATTGAGTTAATCGCAACAGTTGTTCATCCATCGTGATATCGTTTGCGGTTGCATCTAAAGTAACAGCCGATCCTAAAACCAAACTGGTGGAATTCGACACCGAAGAACCGCAAGATCGCTACTTTTCCCAATACTCCAACTTAGCAATAAACTCGTCGAGCGCTGCCCGGACGGCTTTGAGTTTGTCTGACCGCACGCCAGTCAGGATGGGTTCGCGCAAGCTAGGGTATGCATATCGCGTATCGCGTCATAGTCCGGGAGATTCCGGTTAACGGGTTTTTCTGGTTTGGTTGCGATCGCTGTCTTCACCCGCCCCAGCAGCTCATTTGGGTCCCCGCCTTCATCCAGCACCGACCGATAAGCACCTGCCAACTGCTCCACTACTGGCTGAATTGGTTCACCGGATGCGGTAATGGGTTGATAGGTAAGGCGCTTTCTTGCCGCGTCCGCCTTTGGCTATGCTGTCCATAAACTTGTCAAAAATTTGGGTTTAAAGCCCCGTCGTTCTACGACGGCTTTTATCCAGGCTTTGGTTTATAATGGACACAACAAATTAAACAAAAAGATGAAAGCCAGGTATCGTTATAGGTGCTATCCCACAGCAAGTCAAAAGTTGGCATTAGCCAAATTATTTGGTTGCGTGCGCGTAGTCTACGTGCGATTCGTTCCGGCAAAAATGGAAAGCCCAACGGCCCAAGTGTAAGCAGGGCAAGGTTTATAATAACTAACCTTGACAATCTAATTTCCGTGATGGTGTAAGTCCATCCCTCTTGATGTTGGAGTGACAGCC
>NZ_JBHFNP010000209.1:0-54514 GCF_041929235.1 Microseira sp. BLCC-F43 | reverse complement strand
TTAAAGCCATTTTATTTTGTTTTTTAAAATTATTTTCACCCCGGGGGGGCCACCGCCGCCCCCCCCAAATTATTTTCTCATTTTTGTGGGTTGGGTGGGGTGCCCCGCCCCAGACTTGCATAACTATTTTCACTTTATTTGCTTGTACCTACTTATTATGAGAAATCCGGACAATAAGCGAGGGATTGCATTAGTAAAGTTTCATCTGCTAAAAGTAGCGGATTTGCTGGTGAAAGTAGCACTATGATTTTTGGCTATCAATCGTTTCAAGATAATATATCATTAGCGCTCGTTTCGCGAGGTAATCCAGGACTTACGCCAGAAAAGGCCAGAAACCCGGTTTCAACCGTCGTTCGCTTTCGCGAGTGCCTGCGCGTGTGCCCGCCAGCTAGGGTATGCATATCTCTGGTCGGCAAACCCACGATTTTTCGGCTCGCCCTTAGTTTCTTTGCGTCAGTCCTATAATCAATACTTGACGGCTTTTTTGTAATAATTTGTTAACAGTATAACTGATAAAAATTAATTGGGATTTGGCAGAGGCGAAAAAAATAGAGGCAATAAAGTGACATCCTCTGTCGCTAATTCTTACGAATATAGCGACAGCTTCCCGACTTCACAATCAGGAATTCCTACTTCACCCGGAGTGTAACCACTTAACCGTCGATAGGCAGCCACCGTGAGTCCCACGGCAGTTAACGCTTTATGCAGAACGTTGATTGCAGCATTTTCATCTCTGTCCATTTCCAGATTGCACTTTGAGCATTCATGAAGTCGAACAGATAGTGTTTTGGGTACTTTAGTGCCGCATCTAGAGCAATTTACTGTGGTGTTGTGAGGACTGACCTTAACAAAATGTACGCCGCTTCTTAAAGCCACTGCTTCCAATATTTTCAATAACTTGCTCCAAGCCACATCGTAAATTGATTTAGCTAAACGTGTTTTAGCTAATCCCTTAATGTTCAAATCTTCAACAGCTATTAAGTCATAGCTTTTGACGAGCTGATGAGCAACACTATAATGAAAAATCTCCCGCTTCCTACCTATACGTTGGTGGATGCGAGAGATTTTTTCTTTTTGTTTTTGTGATTTTTTAGAACCTGGTTCTTTTCTGGCTAAGCGCTGTTGCTGACCTGGCAGGTGTTTCTGAGTTTTTCTGTATTGTTGTTGAACCTCTACAGTTTCACCCTCAGATGTCACCAGAAAAAATTTGAGTCCGAGGTCAACACCTACTGCACTCTTGATTTTATCAATAGGTTTCGGACTTGGAACCGAATCATCTTCCAGAGAAACAGCAATGTACCAGCCGTCAGCTTTCTTGACGATAGTTGCAGTTTTTAGTTCAAACCCATCAGGAAAGGGACGGTGCATGATAACTGGCATTGAACCTATTTTGGACAAGGTTAATATACCCGCCTCAATCTTGTTCACCCCAGCCAGTGGACAGTTAATCCTGGGGAAAGTGAAAGATCGCATTTCCCCTTTCTTTTTAAACTTGGGTCTTCCTGCTTTTTTCCCAGACTTATCTGGTTTTATCCACCTATCCCAAGCCCGATCCACTCGCTTGAGATTCTGCTGCTGAACTTCAGCATGAATCTCTTTATAGACAGGGAATAATTCTTTGGTTTGCTTTAGTTCTCCAGCCTGGAAATTATATCCAGGAAACTGGTCCGGTATGTCGCCAATCGGTTCTGAAACTAAGCTGCATCTATCAATCTGACACCGTGTTCTACGTAGCCAGTCAAATCTTTGACCGAGCGCGTAGTTGAAGTGCCGTCGCAGCAACTCTAACCAGTCGTCCATGATGGCGACTTGTTCAGTAGAGGGCTTGATTCTGTAGATGTGTGTTAGCTTCATGAGATATATTTTACAACCGTTAGCAGTCGGCTGATTAGAAAAGAATTTGCCAGCCATGTTGAGCAGTTTTACTACCAGCCAGTATTTTGGACAGGAGCTTACTTTGTTGCCAGTTGTGGCGGTGTAACGCGCTAGCGCAACTTAAGGCTGATGTCCAGAACCAAGCAGCTCCAGAAAAATAATGTTGCTGCGCTTTTTATACTGGCTTCAATTCCCCTGCCACTGAGCTTGGGTTATAGTGGCAGTACCCTTTCAGCTTTTCTAGATGGAAACAACGGAAGATAACCCTATTGATTCGAGTGACATTCGGGCTTTTGATATTGTCGCCCTCGCAGCATCGGCGGATGGACTTAAAGCTTTAATAGAAATCTTGTCGGCGCTACCGTCTAACTTTCCCGTACCTATTGTAATCGTGAAACATATATCACCCAAGTATCCCAGCTTTTTGACGGAAATTCTCAATCGCCACACGTCGCTAACAGTAAAACCCGCTGAGGATGGAGAAAAATTATACCAATCTGTGGTTTATATTGCGCCGCCAGACTATCACTTGCTAGTTAAACCAAAGGGTATGATTTCCCTATCCCAGTCGCCAAAAGTCCATTTTGTCCGCCCCTCAGCGGATGTACTGTTTGAGTCAGTGGCTCAAAGTTACAAAGAGCGCGCGATCGCTGTAGTATTAACAGGCGGTGATAGCGACGGCTCAAAGGGGGTAGAAGCGATTAAAAAAATGGGAGGGATAGCGATCGCCCAAGATAAAGCAACATCGACAGTGTTTGGAATGCCCGCTGCTGCGATCGCGACGGGGTGTGTGGATTTCGTATTACCGTTGCCGGAAATAGCAGGAGCAATCGCCAATTTAGTAATCACAGGAAGGTTGTCTTGACAAATGCTCCGATAGATCCAAGTTTTGAAGCTTTAATAGAGTACCTCAAACAAATTCGCGGCTTTGATTTTACAGGCTATAAACGCCCCAGTCTTAAGCGTTTAACTACCAAACGGATGCAACGAGTCGGCGTTAACTCGTTTAGCGATTATCTAGACTATGTACAGGTATATCCCAATGAAGTCAATCAGCTATTCGATACCCTATTACTCAACGTCACGACTTTTTTTCGAGATGCACCAGCATGGGAAGTAATCCAAAATGATATTATCCCCCGCATTATCGCCGTCAAGCAAAACAAAGATGCGATTCGCGCCTGGAGTGCTGGGTGCGCCTCTGGGGAAGAAGCTTACACGATTGCAATGATATTGGCGGAAGTCTTAGGGATAGAACAGTTTCGAGAGCGGGTAAAAATTTATGCGACGGATTTAGATGATGAAGCACTTGCTCAAGGTCGTCTAGCCACTTATTCAGCCAAAGCATTACAAAACGTACCCGAACAACTGCAAAACAAATACTTTGAAAGCGCCGGAACTAACTACATGTTCCGCCCAGACTTGCGGCGATGCGTGATTTTTGGTCGCCACGACTTGACCCACGATGCGCCAATTTCCCGCCTAGATTTGCTCGTGTGTCGCAATACATTAATGTATTTTAATTCGGAAACGCAAGCGCGAATTTTGGCACGGTTTCACTTTGCCCTCAACGATACGGGTTATCTGTTTGTAGGTAAAGCAGAGATGTTACTGACTCATGCTAACTTATTCAATCCAGCGAACTTGAAGCATCGCATCTTTACCAAAATACCGAGAATCAGCTTGCGCGATCGCTTGTTAATTATGGCAGAATCTGGTAACACCGAAGCCAGCAACAATATAGTAGCAAATATGCGTTTACGGGACGAAGCGATTGAATCTCTACCAGTTGCCCAAATTGTTGTAGATATTCAAGGCAACTTAGCGCTAGCAAATCGCGAAGCGAGGATTCTGTTTAATCTAAATAGCCAAGATATAGGTCGTCCCATACAGGAGCTAGAAATTTCTTACCGTCCGACTGAATTGCGATCGCGCATCGAACAAGCTTACGTCGAACGCCGCGCGATCGCGGTTCTCAACGTGGAATACCCCCAGGGAGAGGAAAATATTTTACACCTAGAAATTCAGGTACTTCCCCTGCTGGATACCAATGCCGATGCCCAAGGTGTCAGCATTATTTTCAACGACGTGACGCGCTATCATTTATTACAGCGAGAACTTCAGCGCAGCTCCCAAGAACTGGAAACAGCTTATGAAGAACTCCAATCTACCAATGAAGAACTAGAAACCACCAACGAAGAACTCCAATCTACCAACGAAGAATTAGAAACCACCAACGAAGAACTCCAATCTACCAACGAAGAACTGGAGACAATGAACGAAGAACTCCAGTCTTCTAACGAAGAACTGCAAACAACAAACGAAGAACTGCGCCAGCGGACTGAAGAACTAAACCGCGTTACTGTATTCATGGAGGCAATTCTTATCAGCTTGCGGATTGGGATGGTGGTTTTAGATAATAGGCTCAGCATCCAACTTTGGAACGGTAGGGCAGAGGAATTATGGGGATTGCGTAGCGAAGAAGCAATTGGACACTTCTTTTTTGATTTAGATATTGGTTTACCCCTGCAAGAGTTGCGGGAATTCATCCGCGCCTGCCAAACTCGGAATCACGACGAACACGAAATTGTATTAAATGCCGTTAACCGTCGCGGTAAAGCAATTCGTTGTCGCCTTATTTGCACCCCATTGATTGTGATAAATCAGCAGCAAGGCGTCATCCTTTTGATGGATGAGCGGCAGGATGAAATTAGGGAAAATGGGTAATGGCTAATGGGGACAAAACCAATTAGCAATTAGCAATTAGCAATTAGCAATTACCAATTAGCCATTAGCAATTAGCAATTACCAATTAGCCATTATGTCTCAAGAACAACAACAGCACGCCAAGGAAGCACAGGAACACGCGCAGGAATCCCACAAGCACGGCAAAATGGTTGAAGAAATGGGACAGTTCCTTCAACAGCACGCAGAATCAATCGAGGATCAAAAACGCGGTAAGCTAATCGAAGCACGAGGGAAGTCAATCCAGGCACATGCAAAAGCATCCCTAGCGCACGGGAAAGCAGCAGAGGAGTATGGCAAGTCATCCCACCTGTCAATCGAGTCAACACAAGAACACATCAAAGCAACAGAAGAACACGTGAAAGCAGCAGCAGAACACGTGCAAGCAACCAAGGAGCAACTGGAAAAATCTAAGGAAATTTTAGCCAAATCAAAACAGAATCTCGCTCGACTAAATATACACCCGGACTAATAAATGCAGCTAATGGCTAATCGCTAATGGCTAATGGTTTATTTAAACCCGCCCCCTCTCTCAATTAGCAATTAGCAATTAGCAATTAGCAACGCCCAAGTTTATAACTCTCCAATCCATATCAGCCGCCGCTAATTTTGGCTTTATAACCTAACTCAGTTAAAATTTGAATTAACTTTTGCTTGTGTTCGCCTTGAATTTCAATCGTATTTTCTTTAACCGTACCACCAGCACCGCATTGGGTTTTAAGTTGTTTCAGCAACGCTTCTAAAGTTTCTGGTTTATGCTGAAAACCGCTGATTATCGTCACGGTTTTGCCCTTGCGACCTTTACTCGATGCTTGTACTCTCAGATTTTGCTGCTGTGGAGGCAAATCGGGAACGCCTCTTTCTAAAGCATGCGAGTTGTCGGCATTGCCGAATTCCGAGTAAATGACGCGGTTTTCCCCTGGGGTTTTGGCGTCGGAGGACTTGCGCTTAGAAGAAGCCATAACAACTAGAAGCCATAACAACGATGAATGGGTAGATATGATATGTTATCACGATAGAGCGATCTCGTCCCTCCCGCTCTTCCTTTTGGGGTAGCGAAAACCGATCTATCTACCGATAGTACTATTTATTTTAAACCAATAATCCAACTAAAGATAGTAGAATTTTAAATTTTAATAAATCTAAACTAATGTTCAGTTAGAATTAAACAGGACAAGATCGTGGATAACCAAAAGATTGAAAATAAGCCCGAAGTTGGTGTAAGTAACTCAGAACCTCAGTACGACCCCCATATTATTCCGGCTGAAACCGCAGCCCGCATGGAGCGGGAACACGAAACATTTCGCACCATCCCTTCAAAAGAAAGAGATGAAGACGCACCAACCGACGATCAAACCGATGACGAAAGCATCGATACAACCGGCGGTTATACAGTAGACAAAGAAGGTTTGATCGATAACTTTGCCATCGAACCGGAAATGTATTACGAAGTACCCGGAGACGCCAGGGAAAAAGAAGAAGCGGAAAAAACAGAGCGCGTCAGCGAACTGAGAAACTTGCGCGACGATGAAGAAGGCAAGCTGACAATGACAGAAGACAAGCGCCCCAAAGGTCAGGGAATCATTTAATAATTTTAGATTTTAGATTGTAGATTGCAGATTTGGTTGTGGGTAATAGAGAAACCACTAGAAATCTGAAATCTGCCATCTGAAATCGGAATTTTAAATTTGAGATTTTAGATGGCAGATTAGGTTGTGGTTAATTGAAAAACCCACTAATCTGAAATCGGAAATCTGAAATCTGAAATCAAATCTGGGTTGAGAATGGGTTCTGAGTGTGTGAGGAGTACTAACGCAAGTTGCTAGTTATAAACTTTGGCGTTGCCAGCTTGCTAATTGCTAATTGCTAATCTTGGATTTTTACCAATCTCGCCATTAGCCTCGTGACCACGGCAGATCCTAGTAACGCCATTAGCCGCTCCAAGAGAGATAACTAGCAACTTGAGACTAGATGAGTAAAACTATAATTATCACTCAGATAATTTTAAATGTTGGTGCGTTACGCTATCGCTAACGCACCCTACGACTAAAATATAAAATCTGAAATCTGCAATCTGAAATCTGGCTATGGATGTTAATATATAAAATGCCTTTCAACAATTGCAACAAAAGCTTGTGACCACGACTCCTCTGCCTTCGGGTTCCCAAATCAGTGTAAACGCAAAAGAACAACGTCCAGACGCTTTGGGACGGTTTGGACGCTTCGGGGGTAAGTACGTACCCGAAACGCTCATGCCAGCGTTGAGCGAACTGGAGGCGGCTTTTGAGCAGTACTGCAATGACCAGGCGTTCCAAGAGGAATTGCAATATCTGCTGCGGGACTATGTGGGACGCCCGACGCCTTTGTACTTCGCCGAACGCTTGACGGCACATTATACCCGCCCCGATGGCACCGGGCCGCAAATTTATCTGAAACGGGAAGATCTCAACCACACGGGGGCGCATAAGATTAATAACGCCTTGGGACAGGTTTTGCTGGCGAAAAGAATGGGAAAACAGCGGATTATCGCCGAAACGGGTGCAGGTCAGCATGGCGTGGCGACGGCTACGGTGTGCGCCCGGTTTGGGTTAAACTGCGTTATTTACATGGGCGTCCACGATATGGAACGCCAAGCTTTAAACGTGTTTCGTATGCGCTTGATGGGGGCAGAAGTTCGACCCGTCGCAGCTGGGACGGGTACGCTCAAAGATGCGACTTCAGAAGCAATTCGGGATTGGGTGACGAATGTAGAAACGACTCACTATATTTTAGGGTCGGTGGCGGGTCCCCATCCTTATCCGATGATTGTGCGCGATTTTCAAGCAATTATTGGGAAGGAAACGCGCGCCCAAGCACAAGCAAAATGGAGCGGTTTACCGGATATTCTATTAGCTTGCGTCGGCGGCGGCTCGAATGCAATGGGATTGTTTCACGAATTTGTCAACGAACCTTCGGTGCGTTTAATTGGCATAGAAGCAGCAGGAGAAGGTGTCGATACGGGTAAACATGCTGCTACTCTCACTAAAGGACGAGTCGGCGTGTTGCATGGGGCGATGAGCTATTTGTTGCAAGATGAAGAAGGTCAGGTAATAGAACCCCATTCTATTAGTGCTGGGCTTGACTATCCTGGGGTAGGTCCAGAACATAGTTATCTTAAGGATATCGGGCGAGCTGAATATTACAGCATTACGGATAAAGAAGCTTTAGCCGCTTTGGAGCGTCTTTCCCGATTGGAAGGAATTATACCGGCATTGGAAACGGCGCACGCGATCGCATACCTGGAAACTCTCTGTCCCCAACTCGAAGGTAGTCCTCGCATCGTCATTAATTGTTCTGGACGCGGCGATAAAGATGTCCAAACTGTTGCTAAATTCTTTAACCAACAATCGTAGCCCAGGGGCAGAGGCGAAAATTTTGTTTTCTGTGAGATGAAACATTCCACCAGTCCCATCACCCGCCAGGGAATTACCCGCCAGGGAATCACCCGCCAGGGAATCACCCGCCAGGAAATCACCCGCCAGGAAATCACCCGCCAGGGAATCGCCCGCCAGGGAATCGCCCGCCAGGGAATTACCCGCCAGGGAATTACCCGCCAGGGAATTACCCGCCAGGGAATTACCCGCCAGGGAATTACCCGCCAGGGAATTACCCGCCAGGGAATTACCCGCCAGGGAATTACCCGCCAGGGAATAAATTCCCTGGCTAATAGCGCAAGTCCTCTAAAGAGGACTGAATTTATAGGTCTTAAGAATCCCCGCGCCTTTAGGACGGGGAGTGTCAAGCACTCAGTCCACTAAAGTGGACTTCGGCTATTAGCCCGGAAATTTATGTCCGGGCGGGTGGGGTTGTTTGCGGGCAAATTTATTTCCGGGCGGGTGGGTTTTTTTCCTTTTTACTTTTTACTTTTAGCTTTCACCAGCGGATGCGATTCTGTTGTCAGCGGGGCGAAAGATATTTTAGTGACACCGGCAACACCGATTGCCTCAGTCCCTCCGCCAAAAAATACCAATAAAACGGTTAATACAAGTCGCTATGCTGCCTTGGAAGCAGAAATCCACGCAAAAATAAACCAGTATCGCCAGTCGCAAAATTTACCGCCTTTGACCTTAGATCCGCGGATTAGCGAACAGGCGAGGTTACACAGTCAGGCAATGGCAAGTGGAAAAGCAACATTTAGCCACGATGGATTTGAAAAGCGAGTCGATGCGATCGCAAAATCAATTCCGTACCGCAGTGCAGGGGAAAACTTAGCTTATAACCAAGGATATCGCGCTCCGGTAGATCAAGCCGTTGAAGGTTGGTTAAACAGTCCCGGTCACTACAAAAATATCGTAGGGGATTTCGATTTGACCGGCGTGGGCGTCGTCAAAACTCCCCAAGGTCGGTACTATTTCACCCAAATATTTATCCGCCGTGCAAAATATGGAATTTTCTGACAATTTTCAAGTATGCGATCGCGACATTCCCGATGAGGTATTATCCGGGTATTTGCAAGCAGATGCGATCGCGGTAGATACGGAAACAATGGGACTGCTACCGATGCGGGATCGCTTGTGTCTCGTCCAACTATGCGATCCGCAAGGACAAGTGACAGCAATTCGCATCGCCAAAGGACAAACCGAAGCCCCAAATTTAAAACAATTAATGGCAGCAACTTCGGTGGAAAAAGTATTTCACTTCGCCCGCTTTGATGTGGCGATGTTACGCCATCATTTGGGTATTCAAGTTGCACCGATATTTTGTACAAAAATAGCGAGTAAATTAGCCAGAACCTACACCCCACGCCACGGTTTAAAAGAGGTAGTACAAGAGTTAGAAAAAGTAGAACTGGATAAATCTGCTCAAAGTTCCGATTGGGGAAATCCAGTTAACCTTTCAGACGAACAACTCCGCTACGCCGCCAACGATGTCCGCTACTTACTAAGCGTGCAAAAAAAGTTAATTGAAATGTTAAAACGCGAAGAAAGATGGGAACTCGCCCAGCAGTGTTTTCAATGTTTGCCAGTAATAGTTTCCCTAGACTTACTGCAATATAAAGATATTTTTGAACATTAATTGGTAATGGGTAATGGGTAATTGGTAATAGGTAATGGGATTTTTATATTCTTACCAATTACCAATTCCCAATTCCCAATTTTCCCTTGAGTATCAATCATTACAGAAAATATTGACATACTCCCCCTGATTTATCTGGGGGATTCAAAAAGGTTGTTCCGCAGCAGGTTGAAACCGTGCTGCGGAACCTTTTCTTCTTGTTTCTGGGCTGCTTAACTAGACGTTTTGACTAAAGCCTTGCGTCAGAGCCAGACCGCCTCCACAAGCATTTTGTTTAACCTTCAGGATGTGCTACTCCCCAAACGGATCGCAATGAAAGTTTTATGGAACATTTACTCTACACTTTCGTGCAATACCCGTGCAGGTCGCGTCACCGTTACTGATTTCTAGGTTGATATTTGTAAGGACGATCCATGATGGGGCTCTTGCTTCCCGGTAATAGTTAGTGCGGTTTAACCCTCTTACAATTGTATCACAAATTAAGCCAAAGGAAACAAAAGGATAAATCCTTTTTGTCGCTTTCATCCACCGCTTAAAAGACGGGGCTTCTCAGCTTCTATGATGGTTTGGTAGAAGACCCCGTTCTAAAATACAGTGGCGGTAACAACCGTATCCACTGGATAACCGAATGCTTTCCAAGCTGGAAGACCACCTTTGAGTTCAGATACGTTGAGATATCCAGCTTGGCGCAGCTTAGTTGCTGCTCTTGCTGAATCTTCGTCGGTATCGCCGTAAACGTAAATATCCCTCATCAGTTCCAGACTTGACAAGGCACGTTCAACTAATTCGTTCATCGGCATGGGAATCGCGCCGGTGATGTGACTGATGTTGAAATCTGTGCGATCGCGTACATCAACAATAGTCAGCGCCGGATCTCCCCAGTCGAGTCGCATTTTCAAGTCATAAACAAGCGATCGCGCCTTCAAAGGTGGAGGCGTGGGAATTAAACTAAGCAATCCTTTCATTAGTCTTTTTAACCTTGGATCGGGTTAAGCGCAATGTAACAAGTAATTTCCCAAATAGCAAATTTTTATTTAGCAAACCTTGACATAAGAGGCAAGCTGTGAATCAAAGTCCGGCTGCAAGTGGCGAAATAAAGTAGAGGGCAACCCCAAAAAGATTGCCCCCAGTGGCAATCCCGCTATCTATTGGCGACGCATAGTTGCAATAGCAAGCCGTGTCATAACCCGTTTTAAAGGGTTTTGTAGGGGCAAGGCTGACACTAACAAAGAGTTTGTACCCAAAGGTTGTATGATGCCGTGCCCCTACTGATATCGTTTCCTTAGGCAT
Organism: Microseira sp. BLCC-F43; assembly: GCF_041929235.1. Classification (NCBI taxonomy): domain Bacteria; kingdom Bacillati; phylum Cyanobacteriota; class Cyanophyceae; order Aerosakkonematales; family Aerosakkonemataceae; genus Microseira; species Microseira sp. BLCC-F43. The sequence continues at coordinate 43,549 of NZ_JBHFNP010000209.1, read as the reverse complement.
CAGAATTACGACCTGTAGGGGCAATTAGCAATTAGCAATTAGCAATTAGCAATTAGCAATTACCAAGAAAGGCCGATCATTCCGATGCAACAGGATTTGATATGAATCTACTTCGCTTGCTCCCTGAGCTTTTTCTCAGTAGCGAGGCGGGATAAGATATTATATTCACCGGCATCGGGAGGCGTCAGCGCTTCCATAACGCCTTCGGTGGGGCCGCCAATAGCTTTCCAAGCAGGCAAACCGCCTTTGAGTTCTGCCACGTTATAGAACCCAGCATCGCGCAGCTGGTTGGCAGCTTGAGCGGTCTCGTCGTCGCTGTCGGCGTAGACGTAGATATCGCGGTTGAGGGGAAGCGCGGGTTTAGCGCGGTCTACGAGTTCGTCGATAGGCATAGGCATTGCACCCATGATGTGACCGTTGTTGAAGGTGTCGCGATCGCGTACATCAAGAATGGTAAAACCAGGTTCGCCCCATTCCAAACGCGCTTTCAGGTCGTTTGCAGAAGATTGCGGTTTGAATCCTGGAGGGGTAGGAGTAATGTTCGGTAGCTTGTCTTTAATCGTTAAAATGGCCTCTGACACCTTATCGCCAGATTGGTGATAGTCCTCTTTTAGCTTATCCTTGACATTTTCCATGCCAAGAGAAACACTTTCTTTTGCTTGTTGAACTTTATCTTCCATGTCCATGAGTTTATACCGTCTTACACCACCAGTAAATCTAACAAGGCTTTTGTGTCCTACTTATCTTTCTTGGGAAAGAACGTTTAAAAGATGCATCTTTTGATAGAGTTCTTATACGTCCTCAGACAGAGTTGAGTTACCAATTTAGATCGCCGTTTTCTAAACATATTATGTTCGACCGCATCCAAACCCTACCCGCAGAAGTGGTGCATCTGATCGCCGCCGGTGAAGTGATTGATTCTTTAGCTGCCGTTGTACGAGAATTAGTAGAAAATGCCATAGATGCAAAGGCAACGCGCATAGTTGTTTCCCTATGGCCCGAACAATGGCGCGTGCGGGTAGCAGATAATGGCAATGGCATGGAGTTAGAAGACTTGCGACTCGCAGCAACTGCCCACAGCACCAGTAAAATTCGTCGCTGCGAAGATTTGTGGAAAATTACCAGTTTGGGGTTTCGCGGCGAAGCATTGCACAGTTTAGCTCAGTTGGCAGAATTAGAAATAGCTAGTCGGGCGATCCCCCCCGTTCCCCCCCTTACCAAGGGGGCGATCCCCCCCGCTCCCCCCCTTGGCAAGGGGGCGATCCCCCCCGCTCCCCCCCTTGGCAAGGGGGGGTTAGGGGGGGGATCGGGTTGGCGAATTGTTTACGATAGTTTGGGGGAACCAGTATTAGAAGAAACCGTTGCGATCGCACCCGGTACAGTTGTCAACGCATCTAATTTATTCGGCACTTGGACAGTGCGGCGACAAGGGTTACCTTCCCCCGCCCAACAATTAAAAGCGGTACAAAATATCATCCAGCAAATTGCCCTGTGCCATCCTCAAATTACCTGGCAAGTGCAACAAAATGACCGCCCCTGGTTTACGATTAGTCCCGGAACAACAGCCCAACAAATTCTGCCTCAATTTGTCCGCGATATTAAAATAGGCGACTTACAGCATTTGAACGCTGAACTATCTCTTCCATTACCAATTACCAATCACCCATTACCAATTACCAATCCCCAGCATATAGAATTAGTTTTAGGATTGCCAGATCGATGCCATCGCCGCCGTCCGGATTGGGTGCGAGTCGCAACCAATGGCAGAATGGTAAAAGCGCCGGAATTAGAACAAACAATTTTGGCATCGTTTCAGCGGACATTGCCGCGCGATCGCTTCCCGGTTTGTTTCCTGCACCTGCAAATTTCTCCCGACCAAATAGACTGGAATCGCCATCCTGCCAAAGCCGAAATTTACTTGCACCAACTGAGTTATTGGCAAGAAGAAATTACTAAAGCAGTGGGAGTTGCATTGCGTATCAATTCAGAAACCCTTTCAGAAACCGCGCATCAAGGGCGCATAGGACAACTGATTAAAGCATCAGAAGCAAGCAGCGGTTATAACGTTAGTCGCGAGATTCAACCAACCGTCAACCAAAACGAAATCGCACCGCTGAAACTGCGGGCAGTAGCGCAAGTGAATAATACTTATATTGTGGCAGAACATAGCAATGGGGTATTGTTAATCGAGCAACATATAGCCCACGAACGGGTATTGTATGAAGAGTTATGCGATCGCTGGCAACTCGTGCGTTTAGAACCTGCGATCGTCCTGCAAAACCTCTCACCCGCGCAACTAGAACAACTACAACACATCGGCCTAGAGGTAGAATCTTTTGGTCAAGGATTGTGGGCTTCCCGCACCGCCCCAGCACTCCTCGCCCAACGAAATGACTGTGCAGCTGCACTCTTAGAACTTAGTTTAGGCGGCGACTTGCAAGCCGCACAAGTTGCAACAGCTTGTCGCAGTGCCATCCGCAACGGCACACCCCTTACCTTGAGTGAAATGCAAACATTAATCGACCAATGGCAACGCACCCGCCATCCCCGCACCTGTCCCCACGGACGCCCGATTTATTTATCTTTAGAAGAATCTGCCCTATCCCGTTTCTTCCGCCGTCATTGGGTAATCGGTAAAAGCCACGGGATATGAAAACAGTTGTCACGATAAAATTGAGATGTCATTGATTGCTGTTATATCTTCACGGTGAAAACATGACTGAATTACTTCAACGTGTTATTGAAAAAATTCAAAAACTGCCAAACGAGATCCAAGATGCGATCGCAGCGCGCCTTCTAGCCGATTTAGAAGATGAGCAAGCTTGGGCAACGCGCTTTGAAGCAACAACAGATCAACAGTGGGATCTTATTGCTGAAATGGTGCGAAAGGAAATTGCTGACGGCGAAACAGTTCCACTCGATGATGTTTTTCCAGTTTGAACAATGAAATCAAGTGTAACCAAGGGATTCCGTAAGCTACTTAATCAACTACCCGCATCAGTGCAAGAGCAAGCAGCTAAAGCATATGCTCTCTGGCGCGAAGATCCCTATCATACTAGCCTTCAGTTTAAAAGAGTTAGTCAACGACAACCAATTTATTCTGCTCGTGTGAGTATTAATTATAGAGTTTTGGGTTTGTTGGAGCCAGAAGACCACATCTACTGGTTTTGGATTGGCACACATAATGAGTACGATGAGTTGCTTAAACGGTTGTAAGCGTTGGAGTATTACCAATCCCAGATCCAAAAGCCAGACTTCACCAGGTTTAGGGTTCATCTAATAAATCCAACACTTCTTGCTCGACAACTCTTGAACGCAGAATATCCAGCGCATCCTGGTCTGCCATTTCGATAATGTATGCTATGTATTGCCGCACTTGTTCCGCAATATCGGGATTCCACTGGCGCAATTTCGTCTCTAGTTGCTCCACTAAAGCATCCATTAATACCTCCACCATTTCTCATAGTAGTGTCTATTCCCTCTTAAGCCCCCCAAGGCATTGGGGGTTGGGGGGGATCGATGCCTAAATCCTGCCCATATTATCACTTGAGCGATGACTTAAGCTGCTGCTGAATTTTATCGTTAATAATTTCCTTTCCTTGCCCCGGATTGTTCGGGCTAACCTTAATAAAATTCACCTCATCTTGGCTGTTAAATTTTTTGTTATTATCAGAATCCTTCATAACCCGCATAAAAATAATATCGCGATTCTTGTCATATTTCCAACCGCTCAATTGGGCATTCGACGGAGTGATTCGCTGAATGTTTTTACCAGATATATCGGCTAAATAACCAACCGCAGCATCATTCCAATCAAATTTTTCATCTCCGTTGGTATCGGTTTCTATCAGACGCAAGAATAAAACCTTTCTAGCTGGTTTATCCTTCTCTTTTTTCAATTCTAAGAACTCCCATTGAGATATAACAGCTTTCTTGTTTAACAAAAGATGAGATTGCCCCGTTTTTAAACTATGAAAAACCATATTGACAGGAACAGCACCCTTGCCGCGATATTCGGAAGAAGAATCTTGACTCAAAAGACCTTTGTTCCCCGCAACTTGTACAGGAATCATAATATATTCAGGTGAAGCGTCAACGATTTCACCATAAATAAGTTCGGTGTCTTCCTCCTGTGCCTGCGCTGTCCGATTTAATCGGTTTTCCCAAATAGGGCTACAAGCTAAAGCTAAAGTAGCTAGTAAAACAGATGTCGCTATTGTGGAAAAAATCTTCACGTTCATAAAACCTCCAAAATCTAAAATTTCACTGACTTTGCCAGATAAATATCCGGCTTACCTATTCCATTGGCATCCGGCATCACGCCTACGATTGCAAAACCGCATTTTTGGTAAAATTCGTAAGGATGACCGTGCAAGTTTTTGATATTAGTAACATGTTCCCACACATTGGAATAGAGATTTACACCCGCCAGAGTTGTCATATTATTTTCATCATCAGTGCCAACCCAAAGCGTGATGCCGCCGCGTTCCCTCACTTGTGCTTCTAAATCAAATACCAGTGCTTTTCCGATTCCCTTGCGCCGAGAATCCTCACGCACGACGAGTGGATGGAGTTCCCATACATTCCCATTGTATTGGCTAATGCCGCCAATCCATCCTAAAATATCACCATTATCATTAACTGCAACTCGGCTAATTCTATCTGCACCAAAAGATTCTTTTACCTCTTGTAACGCGCTATCTAGGGAAGGCCAAGCATCAGGCCAATTTTGTTGAAAGCTTTCTACAAGCAACTTGGCAACCTGTATAATGGCTTTTTCGTCATCAGGACAAAGATCGATGATTTTCATAGCTAAAATCTAAAATGCAACAAAAACTCCTTGCAACAACACTCCTGTTAACGTCACTCTACTTAGCTACACCAGCAACAGCAGCGAATCCAGAACACATCAAAAAATTGCTAGAAACGAATCAATGTCAAAAATGCGACCTGAAGAATGCCAACTTGAGCGGTAAAAACCTCACCGGCGCAGATCTGAGCAGTGCTATTTTAACAGGAGCGAATTTAGAGGGAACAAACTTGAGGGGCGCAAAGCTAAAAAGTGCAGATCTCCAGCAAACTGTCCTCAGAAGTGCCATCTTAGAATCCGCCGATTTGGAAGATGCTAGAATGCGGGGGGCGATGATGCGAGACGCAAAACTTAGAGGCGCTAACCTCAAACGTGCCAGACTCCGGGGGGCGAGACTCCGAGGTGCAGACTTGCGAGAAACAAGGTTGATTGCTACCTTATTGCTCGAAGCTGTTTTAATCGAAGCTAATCTCAGCGGTGCGGATATGCGGGGTGCAAATTTAACAACTGCTAACCTCAACAAAGCACGTTTAGAAACCGCTAATTTAGAAAGTGCCAACCTCACGAATGCGAATTTAACCGAGTCTTATTTAGGCGATACGACTTGGCGGGGCGCTATTTTAACCGGCGCGAACCTCGTAGGTGCTAACTTGATGAATGCGAGCTTACTTACAGCTAAACTAAATAACGCTAAACTCAACAATACCAACTTGCAAGGCGTTAGCTTAAATAATGCCGACTTAAGCGGTGCCAATTTAGAAAATGCCGACTTAACTAAAGCTGTTCTGACAATGGCTAACTTAACTCGTGCCAACTTAACGGGTGCAAAGTTGATAAATGCCTATCTATTTACGGCAAATTTAGACAGTGCCAACCTGAGCAATGCAAATCTAACGGGTGCTAATTTGGAAAATGCCAATTTGAGAAATGCCACTCTTACCAATAGCGATTTGAGTAGTGCGATTTTGAAAAATGCTAACTTAACCCAGGCTAATTTAACGGGTGCGATTATCAGAGATACGGACTTAAGAGGCACTGGATTGGGCTTGCCTAACGACTGAAGTCGCGGCTACACAAACAAAGACCGCCTGCGCGGTCTATAAAGGGTATGAGAAACCGGGTTTGTTTCACAAACCGGGTTTCTGTAAATAATCGGTTAAGCTAGAGACAAGTTTCTAATTGCAGGCGATCGCGCGACTTCCCAATTACGCGATCGCTTCTTTCTTCCCACAACCGTAGAATTACTGAGCAGGTGCTACAGCAGCACCCACTTTGCCAGCAATTGCCTGCAATGCATTCCGATTTCCCAACAGCAATTGGTTATTTTGCTGCACCATGTTACCGCTGAGTTGGGGAGGTGCGGGCAGTTGCACGCCCAACTTTTGCGCGATCGCTCGCACAATTTGCCGATTTCCCAACAGCAGCTCGTGGTTTTGCGTCGCCAAGTCGCCGCCACCGGGACCAGGGACGTTAGGCACTGTAGCGCCTACCTTTTTGGCAATACTCATAAAAGTAGCGCGATTTTGCAAGATTAATTGCTGGTTCACTTGCAGCGGGTTACCACCGCTGGGAGTTTCACTGTTGCTGACTGCTGCGCCTACTTTGGTGGCAATATTCCTGGCAGTTTGACCATTTTGTAATAGCAGTCCTCGGTTTTGCTGAATCAGTGCTTGATCGCCAGCTTGGGCAATTAACGTGGAATTTACCCCTGATTGCGCTTGAGTGTTGGATGCTTGTGCAATCGCGCTAACGCTACCAAACAACCCCGTTGCCAACAGAGTAGCACTTACACCCAAAATTAACTTATTCATCTTCATCCTTCTCCGGCTTAGATTTTTGTCTCGACCGCGCTCTCTAGTTCAAGCCGGTCATCTATCCTTGGGAAGATTAACTTGTTAATTTTGGGTAATTTTGTAAATTTTATCACATTTTTTGGCTCAAAATGCAAAAAATGCACAACTTAGTTGCGATTTTCGCGAGGGGAAGTGAAATCAGATGCCCGACTTGTTCGAGAAGTCGGGCATCTGGACTTGACCAACGTCTGCTATCGGCCCAAGATGGAGCATGACTAAATAGCTAAATAACCCAAGTTGCTAGTTATAACTATCGTGGGTTGCTCGCATTGCTAATCGCTAATTGCTAATTGCTGATGGGAATATTTTTCGGTTCTACCATTAGCCATTATCTATTAGCCATTAGCCATTAGCCATTAGCTATTAGCCATTAGCTATTAGCCATTAGCCATAGTCAAGCTCACTCGCTTGGTTGAAGGTTGAGGCATTCATGACGATAGCAATTGCAGGACTTACAAAGAAACAAAGGGCGATCCGAAAAATCCTTGGGAAAGGCAACCAGAGATATGCATACCCGACGCTGAGCGAACGACGGTCTTCACCTTTGTTTCTGGCAACGCCCTTGCGTAAGTCCTGGAGTTTTTAGCAGATTATTTACTTCACCATAAAAATAGACATAACTTTCCTACCTCAGTTCGTTAAGCACTGAGTAAAACAATCGTATTCCAACAATGGAAGAAAGCTAAAACATATCAAAAGTTAGCTGGCAAAAAGCGAAAATTAGATCGGTATGCTAAGTCTCAAAACCGGAGAATTGTCAACGGGGTTTTGAGACATGGTAAGCAGATTAAAACCGAAAATATATCGGTGACCCCCAGGCAGAAACGCTATGATAAAGCTATTTCTGCTAAGTCTCCCGGTTTTGTTCAGTCTGAATTAGCTCGATCTTGCTGTAAGTGCTGGCGGACAAAATATCTGCGTTTTCTACTTGACTTACTGCACTGTCGCAAACCCATTTGACTGGTGAACGTATCAAGAACAAACTGTCATGCACCGCGCTCTTTTCGCTGCTTACCTGAATAGACATGTCAATGACGATACGCTTCTATTGCAGGATGCTATTAATCAGTCAGGACTTAGGCAAAGAATATAAGGTGATGCGAAAAATCGTTGGTTTGGTTGTGAGAGATCAAAGAAGAAACCGGGTTTCTTTTCTCGTCGTGCGTAAGTCCTGCTTAGAGCGAGGATTGCCTCAAGTCTGAACTTTTCAAACAACCTCTGAAGTCGATATTGTTTTTATCCAAGTTCTGGAGCTATATTTTATATAAAAAATTAGGCTTCTCAGATACTGATCTACAAATAATCCTACGATTATTCCTATATAACCAACACCCATGAAATTTATACAAATATAAGCACTCAAGATTCCAACTAGGCTCGTTAATGCATCGATATACAATACAAATCCTGTATCTCCATCACTTTTTAAGATTCCATAACCGAAGGTAATATTTAGGACTCGTGCAGGTTGAATAAAGCCAAAATATATTAAGAAAATACCCGCTAATTTGATTATTTCACCATCCACCTTGGGGAAAACTAAACTGAGAAAATAATTATTTGAAATCAACATGTATAAAGGCAAGAGAATTAGCGACACTGCCAGGGACAATTTGATGATAGTCTGACACAGCTTCAGGAGATTGTCGATACTTCCTCTGCCTATCTCATTTCCTGAAAGATTAAGTCCAGCCACTCCCAATCCATAGGTCAACATAATCAAAGACGTTTCGATTGTAGAAGTCATTTGAAATGATATCAAAGTAGTTTCCGAGACATTAGTCAAAAGATATATGTAAGCAAATTCTGTGGTGGACAGGATCGTTTCTCCCAGACCCACAGGGATAGTTATTTTTACTAATTCATCTAAAAAATTGAAAGTTTCCCTCTCAAATAAATGTGCGCCTTCTTTAATATTCAGGTAATTTCTTTTTGCTAAAGTTATCAAGATAGCTACCACGGCTAAACATTTGGAAAATAGTGTTGCATAAGCAGCGCCTTCTACTCCCAGTCCAGTTAGCGAACCAACACCATAAGTTAATAAATAAGTGGTTGCGGTATTAAGAAAGAGTGCTATTAAACTTAGTATTAATGGCGTTTTAGCATCCCCAGTTGCCCTCAATATACATGCACATATCACATAAACCATGTTTAAAGGTATGATGAACACGGCGATATCAAAATAAAGCGTGGTATATGTAAGTAAAGACTCGGAAGCGCCAAACGATGAAAATAAATAGTTTTTAAATAAGTATAATATAAAAGTTGGTATCAAGTAAAAAATAAATCCAAATAAAATGATATTTAGGGACGCTCTAGATATTTTTTCCTCATCTGATTGCCCATGATATTGAGAAATTAATATGGAAGCTCCAATGCCGATACTCTCAAATATTATTAGTACCAGTGCCAATATTTTACTGGCGAGATTGACCCCTCCCAATTGAAAATCTCCCAGTCCGGCAACGATTACTGAGTCAACAAAAACAAATAGGGTTTGAAGAAATACTTCCGCACTTGCCGGTATGGCAAGTGCGGCTATTGTACTTATATAGGAATTTTCTACCTGAAGTACGGCAAGGGGACTCGCACTAGAGTTGGCAGACTCACCAGCAGAACCATCACTGCCAACTGATAAATTGTCCAATAGGGCATCCTTGTTGTTAGAAAACATATTCATAGCTGTCGTCGTTACTTGTGTACGGTTTGTAAATATTTCGGGTGCATGTCAAACTTCTGAGTAGGTAATTACAGCTATGTTGCTCGAACGGTAGCTGACTTTAAGGAAAGCCTCTACCAAAGCCAAGGCTGGCAGTAGTACCTTGCCCATGAACCCCAAGCTTATCGGATATTTAGAAGCCTATAATCCACCTGAGGTACTATTGTTTCCAGGGCGGGGTGGAGACAAGGCAGAGGGCAGGAGACTTTTATGCATTTTATACATAAGGTAGGAAAGCCAATTGACAAGATTCTGGGATTATCGATCTTATGCGCTCCCCGTGACGCTCCTACACCTTCCTCACGGGTAGGTGTAGGCTTCTGGGGCACACGACGGGATCTTTTTTGAGGTTTTGCAGATATTTCTTCTGGCTGTAGTAATTTGGTTTATGCCGCAATTCCGGCAGGTGAGTTACTAACGGACAAGCGTTAACAGGAGAGCGGTTATACTCTTACCAATCAAACCTGTCACCTAATTGGCGGTTAAACCAGTACTGGCAAATTCTCAACCATAGATTGAGTTCTAGCTTTTGCTTTGTTGTTGGCACTGCGTACTATAATTTGTCTTCCATGGGAATATTATAAGAGAATATTTGATGTAATACAAGTGGGTATTGGTTAATATTTTTTGGTTGCCAAGAAACAACGAATAACGATTGAAATTGTAAAAATTGGGGGCATCGTAGGCGAAGCGAACTCGTGGGAGTACCCCCAATTTTTACCCGCATTGCTTCAGGCGATTTCGCAAAGAGCGTCCGAAACGTAAGCCGCCGTCTGACGCTTTGATCCCCCCGGGGGGATCGGAGGATCCGGCGGGGATTAGCTGAATTTTTTCAGTGGGGGATTGCAACGCTTGCTCCCTATCGATCGCCATCGATGCAGCTCAAAAAATTCACATTCAACTGCCCTCCTCCTACGCAAAAAAACAAAGGGCGATCCGAAAAATCGTGGGTTTAGAGTCGCGAGATTGACGCATCACCTTTGTTTTTGGCCCCCTGCGTAAGTCCTGATTCATCTCCGGTGAAATTCCTCAAGCATCTCGTGGATAAACTAAGCACACAGCGGCAGTTGGCATGAAATCCGTTAAAGCTCTTTTTCCATATAAAATGGTTGTCCGAGTATAAACCAACCTCTTTTCTGATAAAACTCGACTACTTGTTCGTTATCTTCTACTACAAACAATATCGCTCTGTTTATTCCTCTGGCTTTCAGTTTTCCTTCAGCTTCATCCATTAATTTATTGCCTAAGCCTTTCCTCCTGTAATCGGGATGAACTCCCAGGTGGTAAATCAAAGAACGCCAAGGGTCGTAAAGAATATAAACAGTTCCTATTAATCTTCCCCGAGCTTCAGCTACCAGAATAGATTCTGGATCGTACTGGATTTTTTTTTGGATAATCTCTCTTTTATCTAGAATTTCATCATAAATTCCTATGTCTTTCAATAATTGTTCGTATTGAGGAAAATCAGCATCCTGATAATAACGTATTTGTATACCCATCTCTTCTGACTCGTAATCCGACAGCCCCATAACCACAACAATCCTATCTACTAAGAGACCATTTATAAAGTAAATCTTTAAACGACAAGACGAGGTAGCATAATACGAGTCATCACAGCATATATAACGCAAGTTGCTGGTTATAAACAAGGGGGTTGCTAATTGCTAATTGCTAATTGCTAATAGAGGATTTTTACCAATCTCGCCATTAGCCTCGTGACCACGGCAGAGCCTAGTAACGCCATTAGCCGCTGTGAGAGAGATAACTAGCAACTTGAGTTATATAGCAGCTGCGCTCATTTCCGGTAGACGCTCGTAATCGTACCCTTGTTGGAACTGATTGACTTTTGTAAATCAGACAAAGCTAGAATCAGGGTTTCAGACATAAAGAAATAATTCGCCAACAGTATCAGGATTTTCATATTACACCTGAAAACAAACAATCAATCAACTAATAACACAACACCTTGAAAGGGCTGGTCCTCAGAATATTTCTTTCCTCAATAACTTTTGGCAACACAAACTTTATGGGTTTGGTTTCTTCCCCATGACAAAAATAGTTTCCACATCCAGCCAAAGACCTCTGTCTGTCTTGAGTTTCTCGATTTCTGCCAAATGTTCTGCTTTGAACTGCTCTAATTTCTCCTCTGAGATTTGCAACAGCTCAATCCGAAAGCCACTATTCCAAAGCATCTCCCACCACTCGTTTGTGTTATCTAGATAGTAGCCTAGTTGCTTAGTCTGGATTTCGATGTCCTCAAACCCTGCCGTATGCATGAGGTTAAGACATGCTTCTGGTGTGTCAAGCAATCCACATGCGGATGGAATTTGGACACCATAATTTTTGACTTGTGCATAGAATATTTTATCCATTGGCTGGAAAGCAGTCTCACCAAAATTGGAAAATGCGACTATTCCACCTGGCTGGGTGACACGCTGCCATTCCCGCAATCCACCTAGCATATCAAGCAAAAAGAAAATGCCTGACGCACAGATTACAGCATCAAAGCTATTGTCGCTGAAGCTCAGTTTTTCTGCATCTTCCTGTCGTAGCTCAATATTAGTTATCTCTGCTGTCTTAATCTTTTGCTGTGCTTGTGCCAGCATATCTTGGGAAAGATCGATCCCAACAACTTGACCTGTAGAGCTAACTTTACTGGCGATAGCGATCGCTGCCGTTCCCGTCCCTGTAGCAATATCCAGCACCTTTTGCCCATTTTGTAACTTTGCCAATTCCACAAGTTGCTGGGCACAGTTTCTCAGGTGCCGCAGTGCCGGTCTGTCGTAGCCTGCTGCCGCTAGATTAAAACCATATGTTACCTGCTGTTTATGTTCATTTAGCTGAGCTGTATTGGTCATAGAAATCTCCCTGAGCGATCGAGATATAAGGTGGTGGATAATTCCCTTTTGGTTGTGTTGTAAAAACTGGCAATACTTTGGTAAAAGTTTTGAGGATTGAGCAATTCTAACATCAGTGGGTAAGGTACTAACCTCTGCGCCATCGCCCATAAAGGCCGAGGGGTTTCCTCTAGAAATTCCCTCGGCTGACTGCTGGGTTATTGACTTTTATTATATTTCCGTGTTCATTATCGCTTCTACAAGTGTTTTCCCATTTTGTGACAGCGTTATCGACTCGCTTGACTCATCAATCGAAAGCAATTCTCTTCGTTCTAAATCTCGGAATACTTTACCCCAGTGGCCTTTTAAGAGATTGCTGTGTGGAAAGCGATTGACATGATAGGAGTTGAATACTGGCTGGCAGGTAGAAAGCGATTTTCTGAGCGAACTTGCCTCCTGCGAGCTTTGATCGTAGCCTTTAACGGTAAGCGGTATTTTTCCCTCCTCAATGGCTGCTTGGTAAAACTTGGGATTCACTTCCACAACTCCACTTGCTTTGGAACAGTGGGAACTGCCCCCCAGACCGATGCCAATTTCAACGTTTTGTTTATTTTGATCTACCTGAAGGGATTTCCACCTTTCCGGTCCCGTTGCTTTTTTTTGAAAATACATGGTCGGATACTCTGATCTGTCATCTTGAGCAAAGAGTTTCACCGCCAATTCTCTCATTTGGTATTGCTCACCTAATGTAGGCCAACGCAAACCTTTCAAAGTTAATTTCTCCCGATACTCGCTGTTTTGCCATTTGGCAGGTGAGATGCCAGATATAGCTGTACCTGTCTTCTCGTAGGCGCCTAGATGGAGTTTGGTCGTCACCACTGTATCAAACTTATACTCCAAGGCTGTTTTAACATCTTTCTCAAAATCCGATATAGTTTGGTTGACTAAACCATAGATCAGATCGCCTGTGATTCTCTCAAAGCCTATTTTACGGGCATTCAAGAGCGTATCTATTGCTTGTTGCCCTGAATGGCCACGTCCTGACAAACTAATCAATTCATCATTAAAACTTTGTATTCCGTATGAGATCTTTCTACAGCCCTTTTCATATAAAAACTCGAGCATCTCTTGATTCAGGCTGTCTGGACTTCCTTCTACGCGAATAGTTGAGTTCTGGGTAAAGTTAAAGTTTTCTTTGTATAAATCAATTAATCGACCCAACTCCTCCATAGGTATTTGTGTGGGTGTTCCTCCAAACAGGCAAAATTCACCGATTGGTGCCGTTTTTAATTTGGGAATCTTTTGTTGCCATAACATGGCTTCTTTAATGTTATAGTCCACCCAACTCTTCGCTCTATATTTTGCATTGGCTGGATCGCTTGATTGCAACACCACGGGGAACTGGCAATAATAGCATTTGTAATTGCACAAAGGAATATACGCCCATAAAAACAGTTCTTCTCCTTTTTCCAATTCCTCATTTACATAGAAATGAAAATCCGATACCTCCAATGCAGTTGTCCCCGGATAATGATGTGCGCCAAAAGGATCTTCGGTGATGTAGTTGTACAATTTTACATTTTCTTCTCTGTTCAGCAGCTCCACAACCTTGGCTGGTGGATAATTAGGATCGAATGTATTGAGAGATTTCAAGGCTTGAGAGCAATTCGCTTGATTAGACACTGCTTCCATTTTGCAACGATCTCCTATGATGTGAGTTACATTGTTTGTCTGTTGTTTGTCTGTTACCTGAATTATACAAGCACTTCCGCTTCTGACCGCAAAAGTATGTCCCTAGATGCCATCTTATCTAAACAAGACAGGTGGTTTGGGAATAATTCAAGTAATTTTTGTTGAAAAGTGATGGTAGATATTTTTTTAATACCCACCTGATAGTTATAGTTAGCTATTTCACGGCACTTCCTCTCATCTCTCAGCAAATTGTTGACTTCATTAATGTACTCATGCGATGGTAAATCATCCTTATCCTTCGACACCTCAAGCAGATTTGTCTTATAAGTATCTACTCCGTAGACACTATCGTAAAGTTCATAATTTGTGCTGATAAAGGGAATTTTGGAGGCGATCGCTTCCCCTGGCGGGTTTCCATAGCCATCGTACCCAAATGCTGTCAGAAACGAACTCAATTGACTGTCAGCCATCAGATCTCCGATGCCATATTTACTTTTTCCCACATCGGCGATTTTGAAATAATTTTCTAAAGTTTTTAATCCATCACCAAATATAATTTTATCTTCCACGTTCAGAGCCTGAGACATTTTCTTTAATCTTTCGTACTCCTGCCTGTCTTCATTATTTTTGCCAGCTATGAACAGGTAGACTTCTTTTTCTTTTGATTCCCGCTGCTGATTTAGCATTCCTGTGATATAAATGTCTCTATCTATTCTTTTTTGCCTGATCAGCCTTGTGGAGCGGGCAATCACGATTGCGTCATGCGGTATATTATAGTCTTTCCTGAATTTCCAGTTCTTACTTAACTTCTGCGAAAAATTAAAGCAATTGGGTAATACATGAAAATCAGTATCTTTAGACCAACTCATCATTTTTTTCTTAGCCGCATCATGCAATACAACATGATGTATATATTTTTGACCTACAGGTTTAACAGCAATTTTTATGGCTCGCTCCCCGTATTTATCCACCTCGCTAAACCACATCAAATCATGATCTCTCCAGAACGCATACTTTCCTAAATTTCTTTGCTCTCCATACTTGATTATTGCTTTATAAACTGCTTTTGTGAAAATAATGTTCTCTGGTAGAGTTCCATTCTCTACAATCACTATTTCCACATTTAATGAATACCATTTCTCTATTAATAATTGAGCAATGGATTCAGAAATCTCTTCTACTAAGCGCCAATCTTGAGAATTATAAGCCAAATCTGAATCTTGGCAAATAGCACTCAGAAGCTTTTCTACCAGACTAGGATTATATTCAGGTATTTTGCTTAGACTTGAAAGACGCTCTAAATTTATCCAGTCTGGCAAGTACTCGATTTCCTGTGTATAGGGAATGAAAAAATTCCCTTTGTCTGCTTTAATATCATAACCTAAGTCCAGGTAAATTTTATATCCACTTTTTTGAAAATACCTGGTCAACTTAATATATTCTGCCGTGACTCCAGAAATACAAACTCCATCAAAAGAAATACCATACACCGACTTATATTTCATCGTATTCATAGCTTGAGCTTTCATTTTTTTCCCCTTTACATGGTTGTGTTTATTTTTGTTGACTTGCTGAGCTACTGATTTCTTTTGTTTCTTAGGTTTCTTGAAAAACTTTGTCAAAAAATCTTCCATGACTTACGCAAAAAAACAAAGGGCGAATCTGAAAAATCGTGGGTTGACAGTCGCGAGATTGACGCAACACCTTTGTTTTTGGACCTGCGTGCTAGAGTCCTGCCCTAATAACAATTCAGCCACAAATTGCTGATGAACTACCCCACCTCAATTGACGGGGTTTCTGATTCCCCGGCAACCTTGGATTTTGCCCCAGTTGCCGCACCCTTGCCAGTATGCTTGCGCTTACTTGTCGAATTGGTAGAGCTAAGACATCCGTAGTCTACGAGGTTAGTTCAATGCCCCGGTTGCGAAGAGAGTTGCAACATTATATAAAAGCATTGCACAGCCTCTGTCACGAGGGGTTTCAAATCTGCATTCATCACAAACACGATCGCGGTTTGATCGCTCTGCCCAATCTTTGTGAATTGTTCCACAATTAGGGCAGCGCTGTCATGGTTTTATTTGTTTTGTAGGTTGCATCAACCATCGTATAGGGTTAATGCCGTCTCCTTTCCTAAATCAAAAGCTACTATTGATTCTAGCTTCAGCTCCGACCCGGAACCGAATTTAGTTTCCGGCGTAGGAACTTCAATCGTCAACGATGCACACCACTGGTTTCTACCCCGCCTGTAAACAATAGTCAAGGTAGTAGTAACGCCCCATTGTTTTGCTTCACCGCGCATCCTAATGGTGATGCCCAGATCGTTTAAGGTAACGCTTCCATGCCTGCCTTTGCTGTTTATTATCCAGCCATATGTAGCTGGATAATTCCACCCGCAGTAGTCGCTAATCGACTTAAACTTAGGTTTCTTTCTTAATCCTTGAAATCATCCTCCATAGGCTAAATCAACGCGCTTGACTGTGGCTTGCATTGCTTGTGAATGCATCTTATCGAACTCAATCCATTCTTTTTTGAATGCAGGTAAACACTTCTGCTGTTCAAAATCACTAACGGTTTTTTTTGTCCGAGCGAAACTAATACCGACGATGAGGAACACAAGCATTATAAATACACGCATTGTTTCTACGTGCCTCTAACAGCTTATTTGCTGCTTGTTCGGTTACATTCCAAATGTCTGCCTTTTTATTACCATGTGTTGCTCACCTCCTTTACTTTTTTGCCTAACTCAATCAATCACTGGAATACTCTAACATGGTCTCTTTGCCTTAGCAAATATTTTACAAAATTTTACGTTAGCGCCTGCTTATTTCATGATTTTTTTTTCTTAAACATATAAAATATCTATTCAGAATAGGTCACTCAGGTATAGGGGAAAAATTAGGGGCTAAGAATCCCTAATTTTTCCCCTGCTATCCATCCCCACCGCACAGGCAGATGGGGAATTCCGCAGGGTTTGTTAACCATACCTAAAAGCGATTATTGATGGCTAAACTTCATTCCACTGACGAACGCAAAGATTCGTAAAATTCTAGCGGTTTTCCTTCGGATGAGGTACGACTCAATATGCAGGATGTTGCTCTCACCCAGTTTCAAATTCCAGGTGTACCTCACTCAGTCGCAAAGCTCTATAAAAGAAGCTTTCTTACTTCTCAAACATTCTCCAAGACGTGTTACAAACTTTTGCAGTCATTTACCAGTTATTAGGCAACGTCATGGATTGCCTAACAACCTTTCCTCCTCCTCTGATTAGAAGGTTATGAATCGAAGCTTTGATGCTTTATATAGCACTTTCAGCTGATTGGCGAGCGCGGGATGTGGCACAGCCTTACTTACTCCCAAAGATATCGAACAAGAAACTCTAGCAGCGATAGGAAACAAGGGACGTACAGGTGAGCTATTTCACCCATGAAACTGCACTTCCATCATGTTGAGTTTAAGATTAGCAGGAAAAATTCATGAATGCAATTCATAAATTTTAGTATACCTCATATCTGGCACCTGGAAACATGAATGTCAAAACCTTAACTCCGTACTTGATTAATCATTCGTTCCAAGTCAAGTAAAAAGAGAAACTATCTGATTGTTGTACAAAAACATGTCTTGTTTTATACATCATTTTGCTAAATTTTTGATAAAAATAATATAAGTAAAGATAATCAATCAGTCAAAAAGGTAAGGGCAACTCTTGCAGCAAAACATGGTTCTGGTGGTAGCCACGCACTGCCCCAAATGACTCTGGCTTTCTGGGCTAGTGGTTCTGGAGATTCTAGTTGCCGTGCTGGATGCATGGCGAAGCCAAAGCCTCCGGCGGCGAGGAAAATCCAGACTAGTTTACGGACGGCTTCCCTCTGTTGGGTAGTAACTGTGCCAGCGGCGTTGTTGATAGTCCACCATTCGGGACGGTGCGTTGACGGGTGCAGGCTTGATTTTGGACTTGCTGGCAGTAGATGATGGAAGCATCAAGTTGACCGCTGATGCTGATGGCAGCTGCTAGCATTCCGATAGAAAAAGGCCGAATCATTAAGGTTTTGGGGCTGATAGCGGGACTTAAACAAATATCAAGCCCAAATCGGGTTTGGCTACATTGATTCATCACCTTCAGGCGGCGCTGATTTACCCCTGGGACTGACCAGGGCGCTTCCGTCAAAAAATGATGTAATCGGTGGTAAGTCATTCCCACAGCGTTAGAAGCGATTTGAGACAAGTTTTTTCCTTCACTTTCCCCTAATAATCCGCTTATATAGTTCCTAAACTCCCTTTTTTGGGCTTGATGCGTCGAGGAGTGCATTCCTGAGTTTGTTGGAATGGGTGTGCTGGAAACGAGGCGTATTCTTCATGCGCGTCAATCCGAATGGCACGTCCCAAACCTGTCCACATTGCGGCGCAACGGTGCGTAAGCCCCTCGGAGAGAGGGAGCATCATTGTCCTGAATGTGGTTATCAGACTCATCGAGATCATGCCGCTGCTGAGATGGTATTGTTGCGTGGACTCAATCTAGTACCCGTGGACAATCGGGGAACGGAAACTGCCTGTGCAGGCGTACTACCGGGGTCGGAAACGGCTAGGCAAGTGCCGAAAGCCCGTAAGGGAGCAACCAGGAAGCCTAAGTAGTGATTCTGAGGAATCCCCATCCCTCTATAGGGTGGGGAGGATGTCAAAAGTAACTCAGACAAAAATTCCCAGCATCATCTACTCTAGCTAGAAACCCGGTTTCTACAAAGAAACCGGGTTTTTTCTGTTAAGCTAGAGAGCTTTCTGGATTGCTTCTGAATACAGCTTTTTAGGTTTCAAACCGGCGATACGTTCCACGACTATTGCCCCTTTAAACAAAACAACGGTAGGCGCACTCCGCACACCCAATTCAATCGCCAGATCCGGGTCTTCTGTCATATCGATTGTTACCAGATGAATCTTTCCAATATGGTCAGTCACCAACTGCTCTAATACTGGCGTCAGGGTTTCGCAAGAGGGGCAGTGGGGTGCGACGAATTTAACCAGGATGGGGGTTTCAGAATCATGGATCAATTGTTTAAGAGCGTGTCCTTGGTAAGCAGCACAAAAGATCTCGTTTGTGGAGTCTGACATTTTTCTGTCTCCTAGTTGGTTGATAAATTATGGTTTATGCTGCGTTAGGAATTGCCAGGGGCTGTTGCTCTGCCAACCAGCGCTCGGCTTCTAGTGCTGCCATACAGCCGGTTCCAGCTGCTGTAATCGCTTGTCTGTAATGAGAGTCTTGCACATCTCCAGCTGCCCAAACCCCTGGAATATTTGTGGCGGTACTCTTGGCTTCAGTTTGAATGTAACCAGACCGATCCAGGTTCAGTTGATCTTGAAATAGTTGGGTATTTGGGGTGTGTCCGATCGCATAAAACAAGCCATTCACTGGCAACTCAGAAACAGCTCCCGCGATCGCATCCTGAATCAGAATCCAGCGCAACACCTCATCTCCGTGGACGCTGAGGGGTAAGCAGTTCCAGTGAATTTGAATTCGATCGTGGTTGAAAAGTCGATCCTGCATGGTTTTGGATGCTCGCAGGCGATCGCGCCGTACCAGCAGGTGAACTTTGCGGGCATATTTCGTCAGGTACAAAGCTTCTTCAGCAGCAGAGTCACCCCCGCCAACTACGGCAACCTCGGCATCGTGGAACAATGGATTTGCCCCATCGCAGATTGCACAGGCAGAAATACCATTGTTCCAAAACGTTTCCTCACCGGGAAGATGCAGCCGTTTGGCAGTTGCGCCGGTACAGATGATGACGGCGTGGGTTTGAATCTCTTGTTCCGCAGAAGCGATCGCAAACGGGCGCTGCTTAAAATCGACCCTAACCACATCATCAGTAATCAATTGGGCACCCCAGCGCAACGCCTGTTGGCGCATCTGACGCATTAACGAAGGTCCGGTGATTCCTTCGGGAAAACCGGGGAAGTTTTCCACATCTGTTGTAATCATTAACTGACCACCCGGAATACCCCCTGCTTCAAATCCTTCAAAAACAACAGGTTTGAGTTGGGCACGTGCGGCATAAATTGCAGCCGTATAGCCCGCTGGACCAGAGCCAATAATCACCAAATTTTCTACCAGCATCGACCTAACCTCCCAAAAACCATCGAGTGCCAGTAAATAGGTAGTACACCCCAGTCAGAATCAGTGCCAGACTGCCAAAGCGAATAATCCCCTCGGAATGTTTCAACAACTGGTTGCTTTGTTTCGCCAGTCCGGTAAACAAACTCGCCAGAAAAATCAGGATGGTATACCCCAAGGCGTAGCTAACCATCGTCAGCGTGCCTAAAATTTGAGAACCCGTCGCCGCCGCTGCCGCCAGCACCGCAAACAACACCGGACTGGCACAAGGAGAACTCACCAAGGCAAAGGTCAACCCCACTCCATAAGGTCCAGCCTGGGGTAGATTCACATCCATTTGCGGTAAGGGCAACTTCACCACCCCCATCAACCACAAACCCATCACAGCCATAATCAAACCCACGACGATGTTGATATAGCCTCGGTAGTCCACCATGACCGCGCCAGCGAAGGATGAGACTAAACCAAACAAACTCAAAATCGTCACTGCCCCCAGGACAAACAAGCCAGCCTTGGTAAAAGCATCCCAACGAGATTTAATTTTCAGCGTGCCGATGTAACTAAGGTTGACTGGCAACAATGCCAAAATACAAGGAGATACGCTGGCAATTAACCCGCCAACAAATGCCAAAGGCAACAATACAAATGGATTTGCCTTGTCCTGTTGGTCAAACCACTGCTGATAATTGTTTTCGACGATAGAAATGACTCGTTCAATGGGATGACTGATTACCGGACCCAAGGTTAGAACCAGAACCAGAGATAGCAATCCCAATCCACCGTAAATTAGCCATTTTTTTGACGCTTTAGAACGTCGGGAAGCGGTATTCTCAGTTGATGACTGAGGTATTCGTGTCATGAAATTCTCCTTAATGAATTGGTAATTGGTAATTGGTAATTGGTAATTGCTCCTACGCGCAGTAATTCCGATGCAACCGTAAACGATCGGGACTATATGTAGGGTGCGTTAGCGATCGCGTAACGCACCATGAAACTAATTTTTTGCCAGAGCAGCGTCGAGTATTTTGGTGTAGTCAGCCTTATTGGGATTATTTTTGAACATCGCTAAAATGTTGCCAGTAGCTGGGTCAACAATAGCCACGGTGCTAGTTTGACTCTTGGTAGTTTCCAGGAATTGCCCCAGACCTAATTTTTTGGCGTTGGCTGCTGTTTCTTGGAGCTTGGCTTGATCTGTTACATCTAAAACGACAAAGTTGACTTTATCGGAGTATTCCTGTTTCAATTGCGACAGCGTAGGAGCAATATTCTGGCAGCCCGGACACCAGCTAGCAAACACATCTACTACGACTGGTTTACCCTGAAGTTCTTTAGCCAATGGACCTCCTACAGATTTAGCTTTAGATGCACAAGGATTGACTTTAGATGCACAAGGATTTGCTTTTGAAGCGCAAGGATTGGCTTTAGATGCACAGGGATTTGCCTTAACTTCTGTTCCGGTATTACTAGGTGTGTTGGTTGTCGCCGCATCGGGGTTTGAACAACTAGCAACCGCTCCGAGACTCAGGATCGAGACAATTACCAGTACAGAGAGATATTGAATCTTCATGTCATTAATTCCTCAAGAAACTGTAAATTTTTGCTGGTTCTGCAATACTTGAGTGCAAACCCTGAAGAGACAATGGGTAATGGGTAATGGGTAATTGGTAATTGGTAATTGCTCCTATAGGTCGCAATTCCGATGCACGATCTGAGAAAATGGGTTTCTGGGTAGGGGCACGGCGGGCGAAATATTCTATTCCAGCGAAGGTTTTATGCTTGCCGTGCCCTCTGGATTTTTTGTGTCCTGTATCAACTATTTTTTAGCTAGAGCAGAGTTGAGTACGGATGTATAAGCAGATCGGTTGGCATTATTACGATGCTGCGCCAGAATATTACCCGTTGCCGGATCGATGATGGCAATCATTCCTGTTTGGGATCGGTTCTGAGCGAAAAACTCACCGAGTCCTAGTTCTCTGGCTCTGGTTTCTGCTTGGCTGGCTTTGGCTCTATCGCTAACATCGAGAACGATAAAGTTAACTCTGCCGTTATACTCCCGTTTGAGTTGGGAAAGGGTGGGAGCAATATTTCTGCAAGCAGAACACCAAGTGGCATAAATGTCAACTACAACCGGCTTTCCTTGCAGTTGTTCTGCCAGAGGTGCGCCGACATTCCCTACCTTAGATGCACAAGGATTGCTGGAAGCACAGGGATTTACTTGAGCGATCGCCTGTTTGGGAGTAGCGGCAGTTGTAACCGAGGTTGCAGCTACAAGGGAGACTGCGATTGCTAGGCTACTCAGACACAAACTGAGCCATAATGCTGATTGTTTAGGCATATTCACCCTCAAAAATCTAGGACTGTACCTGCAAAAAAGCAGTAAAGTACGGCTTAAATCTCAAGTCAGAAAACAGTAGAACAGAATTTCATGTTTCTCTGGCTTGAGGTTATTTGCATTAAATTCCAGAAATATGAGCGCCAGATGAATGCCAGATGGATACTGGATAAAACCTCAGAACTGGCTGGAAGCTTATGATTCGGTTTTTTCAGCAAAAATTCATCTTGGCATCAGAAACAAATCATCTTGATGCCAGGGCTTTCTAGTACAGTGAAGATTATAGGGTGTTTGATGGAGATCCCCCTAAATCCCCCTTGAAAAGGGGGACTTTGAGTCGTAATTTGAACGTTACTGGTTGGAGATCCCCCTAAATCCCCCTTGAAAAGGGGGACTTTGAGTGTGACGCAGTAGGGACACGGCATCAATAAGCTTTGTCGCTAACGAGAAGGTTTTTTGCCGTTCCCTACAACCAATTTAATCATTTAGATGCAACGGTCAACGATATGACAGGACAAGACTGGTTCGTGACAAATGATGGGCAGTGCAATGCTTTTGAGGTTGCCAGTTACGATCGAGATTTGACCCATCCCTATCGGCTTTACCGCTTTTTAACCGCTCTGGAAGATGTATTAGATCGAATTGCCGATGACCGCTTGCGACTCCAGGCGATTTGTCCCTTGGTTCGCAAGTTGTTGATTAGTTCCTCTTGGCTGCAAATCGCTCCCCTCGAACCTAACTCGGAGACGGGTTGGGAAGTTTTGATGCTGTACGATGAACCGTTTTTTCCTTTAACAGTGCAGTTGGTTGCTTGGGCACCGGGGGCAGTTTCTCCTATTCACAATCATGGTAGTTGGGGGCTGGTGGCTTTGCTAAGTGGGCCGGAAAAAAACACCTTTTGGCGGCGTTCTCCGACTGCTGAATTTCCAGATAGGATCGAACCAGTCGGCGATCGCTTGCTCAATCCTGGCGATATCCTGTGCTTAATGCCCGATACTATTCACCATATAGAAGCAATCGGCGTTCAACCAACAATTAGCTTGAATTTGTACGGTGAAACAAACTACGATCTGCGGTTTGAGTTTGACCCTATTCAAGGCAATGCAAAAAACTTTTAATCTTGATGAATCAATGAAACTGAGTCGCCCTATTCGATCTATTATCAACTATTTCACAGGTAAGCGAATTTCTACATCCTCGCTTCAGTTTCGCCTAACTCTGGAATTAGTGGGAATCTCGATTCTGGGACTTGGTAGCGTAGCGTTTTGGGCTGGCTGGCAAATGGAGCAAAATCTGGTTGCTGCCCACAAACAAACGCTGGAATATATCGCGATGCGTTTTCCCGATCAAATTCAGCTTTACAGCGAGATGGGTGCGATCGAAATTGGGTTAGAACGAACTATCAATAAAGTTTCGACGCCGGGATTGATGGCGTGGGTTAAAAGCCCTGATGGGATGCTGCTGGCACAGTCTCCTAATCTGCACAGTTCTTCCCCTGAAATTCGCAATGTGTCTGCACTCACCGAAATGCCACAAAAGCCGCAGATTGTTCGCTTTGGCGATCGCGATATCGTATTGTGCGGCAGTCCATTGGTATTGAATGGCAAGTCTTTAGGTAAGCTGTATCTCTCTCAAGATATTACGGAAGATCTGCAAAAGTTAAATGCTGGGTTATGGCGATTGCTGCTAGTTAGCATTCTGACAATCTTCATATTAATTGTTGCCATCTCTACAAGAATTCGCAAAGCTCTAAAACCCCTGGAACAGATGAGCCAGGTTGCCGGTGCTATTTCTGCTGACGATCTGGCTGGCAATTTGAAAGCGGCAAAACTGCAACTGCATCGCGCACCAGATGAAATTTTGGGATTGGCTCAAGCTTTTAATCAAATGTTATTTCGATTATCTGCTGCTTGGGAACAACAACGCCAGTTTGTCGGCAATGTTTCCCACGAATTACGCACGCCCTTAACAATTGTGGTGGGTTATTTACAAAGTTTATTGCGACGGGGAACTAATTTAAGTGCTTATCAACAGCAAGCTTTAGAAACAGCAACAGCGGAAACAGAACGCACAATTCGCATGTTGCAAGATTTGCTCGATCTGGCGCGGGCAGATAGCGGTAACTTGCACTTTCGACTTAATCCAATTATGCTAAATACTCTGATAGCAGAAGTGGCGGCAATGAGTGAAAAGGTGAGCAATCGCAAAATTAACGTATTGACAACTGATGAGGATGTTGTCATTTGTGCTGACCAAGACCGCTTACAGCAAGTTTTAATTAATTTGGTAGATAATGCAATTAAGTATTCTGCACCGGAACAATCGGTTGATTTAGTATTAGAAAAGACCGAAAAGGATGCCTTGATTCACGTGCGCGATCGCGGTATTGGCATTCCCCTTCAACATCAAAACCGCATTTTTGAGCGGTTTTATCGGGTAGATGAGTCTATGACTCGTTCTAGAGATGGTACGGGATTGGGGTTAGCGATCGCTAAAAGCCTGATCGAAGGAATGGAAGGTAAAATAACCCTCCGTTCCAAACCGGGCGAAGGAAGCATTTTTACCATCACTTTACCTGTTTGGAAACCGCCCCTATGACTGAACGCATTCTCTTAGTTGAAGACGATCCCAAACTGTCAAAATTCATCGAATCAGAACTCAGTTTGGAAGGATATCGCGTCACCGTTGCCTACAATGGAATGGATGGATTAACGATGACTCGCGATGCACAACCAGACCTGTTAATTTTAGACTGGATGCTTCCCGGCATTTCTGGATTAGACTTGTGTTTGCGGCTGCGGAAAACGGGCGTTCAAGTACCCATAATTATGTTGACAGCAAAAGATGAAGTACCCGATCGCGTCGCTGGGTTAAATGCTGGTGCTGATGATTATGTCACCAAGCCTTTTAGTATAGAAGAACTCCTAGCAAGAGTGAAAGCCCGCTTGCGCCGCACTCATCGTGAAGATCCAGATTTTCTAGAGTTTGAAGATTTGACTTTGAATCGCCTCACCCGCGAAGTTTATCGGGGAACTAAACTGATTGAATTAACCGCAAAAGAATTCGATTTGTTAGAGTTTCTAATTCGGCATCCCCGCCAAGTGATTACGCGCGATCGCATTCTAGAACAAGTCTGGGGTTACGATTTTATGGGCGAGTCAAACATCATTGAAGTCTACATTCGTGCCTTACGGATTAAGCTAGAAGCAAGCAATCCAAAACGGCTATTGCATACCGTTCGCGGAGTAGGATATGTGTTGCGAGATTATGCTTAGCTTCTTTTCCGCGAGTCGCTGGCATATTGACCGTGGATACTGACCAGATAGGGTACACAGTAGGTTAGTGCCGCAGAGATCCAGCGAGCGCGGCTCATCTGCCCTTGTAACAACGCATTTCCGTGATTAATCATCAAGAGAACTGTACCGACAAACAATGCGACTCTCAACCCAGTGGGTACAAACTTAGGATTGAACAAACTGCCACAAAACCCTTTGATAAATTTAGTCATTCTTGTTTAAGAATAGCACAATCTCGATTTGTAAACGTTCCGCCCTCTAGAACTTTTCTGCTAGGTCGATTCCAGAGCGAGATTATGCTTAGCTGCTTTTCCGCTTTTGCCAGAGAAAGTGAAATCAAATCCCCGACTTCTATAATAAGCCGGGTATCTATCATCGATCAACATCTTCTTTTTAAAACTAACTCTGACAAAATACCCGCAATATTCCAAGCATCATCTACTCCGCGATGGTGAGTTCCTTCGAGTGGCATATCGAGTAATTCTAAAGCTTTTGCCATGCCAACTTCACGCGGTAATAGATGAATTATCGCAAACAAAGTTTTAACATTAATATGCCTAGTTCCAAACGGATAGATATTTGGGCGATATTGGCATTGTCTTTCAAATTGCTGCCGATCGTAATCGCCGTAACTTGCCCAAACTCTCTCTTGAGAACCGTATTCTTCTTTAAGAATAGAACAAGCTTCGGCAAAACTAATTCCTTGCTCAACTTGTTCTTGAGTTAAAGTAGTTAATTTAGTGCAGAATTCACTAACTTTTGAACGTTCTGGTTTAACTAAAATACTTCTTTTTTCTAGCCTTTCTCCCGCAGCAATATCTAAAGTGCAGATGCCAATTTCTATAATTTCATTCTTTTCTCCAGGGGGCGGAGATCCCTCCCAGCAAGTAGCTTCGATATCAATAACAAGGATTTGATCTAGTTTCTTAGCCAAGGTACATTCATCCTTTGATCTCTCGTTCCCTAAAAGCTGCCAATACAAAATTTCTGCTAGCTCGATTCTAGCTCTAGAAACCCAATTTTTTTAAGAGGCTGTTTGTCAACTAAAGATTACTCGCTTCCCACTCCAAAATTATGTATTTCTTCTTTTGTCTTGCCTCTGCGTTCTCTGCGCCTCTGCGGTTCGTTAATAGATATTCGGTGGGAAACGAGTAAGTAGGGTGTGTGACGGCGCTACTCGATTGACAGCCTTAATTTTCATCCTTTTTCGCCGTCACGCACCGCTGGCTTTAGACGGTGCCGTACTCTCGGCTAACGCACCCTACACATTGAAGATTTTCTTCACAAACAGCCTTTAAGAAACCGGGTTTCTCATGCACTATTTAAACAACGCCCTCAATCCCTCATTTCTCCGCAAGGCTACCTTTGTCCGCTGACGCATTTCAGCGCGTTCTATAATCCGATTCAGCAACTCTGTATAAAGTAACGGCGGTTCTGATTTCACCCACAAATAAAACGACAAAGACCCAGGCAGCGTATTAATCTCGTTAAAATAAATTTGAGCTGTAGTCGAATCAATAATAAAATCAATTCGCGCCACGCCTGAACAACCGAGAACTTTAAATGCTTTCAGCGCATATTCAATCGCCGCCTGCTTTAATTCCACGTTCAAATCTTTTGGATCGATTACCCGCGTTAAACTCGCCATCCCTTGAGATTCGCCTGCTTGTTTATTGCCTTCGCCTCTCAAATACTTGTCTTCATAAGTCAATACTCCGGATGTCGATACGGGCATTTCTACTACCGATGCAACGGGTTCCTCATCCTCCAATACCGCTACATTGATTTCCAAAATATCTTTGACGCAGGGTTCTACAATTGCCTGGGCATCGTATCGGAAAGTATTCACCAACGCTGCATTTAAACCAGCGATATCGCTGGCGACAGAAATCCCAATACTCGACCCTAGATTGCAGGGTTTGATAAATAGGGGAAACTGTTCTAAACCGGGGGTGGATAATATGCGATCGCGCACAGCTGTTAAACTCTTTCTCCCTTCATCTCGATGCACCACCGTCGCAGGTAAAACGGGTATTCCATGCGCCGCTAAATGCTTTTTACACTGATATTTATTCATTCCCAACGCCGCAGAAAGCACCCCGCACCCGGTATAAGCCACATCTGCCATTTCCATCAACCCTTGGATGCACCCATCTTCCCCATAAGTGCCGTGAAATGCCAGAAAATAAATATCAACCGGAATCACTTCACCGTGTTTTTTTGGCTGCAATACTGTTAATCCACCAATCCGCGGTACAGGTAAAAGCGTCACTTCTTGAACTTGGGAGAGGGAAGCGGGTAATTTTTTGTAGAACTCCTTATTTAACAGCGCATCCCCCGTATACCACCTGCCAGATTGTGCGATGTAGACGGGAATGGGGCGATATCGTTCCACATCCAGAACGTTGATCAATTGCAGTGCAGTAATGACGGATATTTCATGTTCCACCGATCTGCCGCCGAATAATACTGCTAAATTTTTTATCTGTTCTTTCATCCTCTTTTCCCTCTTCCCATATATGTCTATTTAATTGCTAGTTATAAACAAGGGCGTTGCCGATTGCTAATTCCTAATTGCTAATTGCTAATTGCTAATTGCTAATATAGCATTTTTCCCGGTCTAGCCATTAGCCATTAGCCATTAGCCATTAGCCATTAGCCCCACGTCCCAAGGGTAACTAGCAACTTACATTCTTTATTAGAATCTCACCGCAGCTTCGTAAAGATCTGGCAGGTCGTTTTCCATCAGAACTACATCGCCTTCCTTACGGTTTTCCTTGAGATAGGATAAGGCACTATCTCGATTTTCAAACTGTAGCAGTTGTTCTTCTTTTATCCCACCTTGGCGCAATCCTTCAACTATCGCTTTGCGGTTTGTATCCCCAACAACGGCAACTAAGTCGCAAACTTGTGCCGCTTCTTTGGCTATTTTGCTGTTTTCTTCTTCTTGTAGTTCTCCTAATTCAATCATGCCGGGAGTGACTAAGATTTTGCGTCCGCCTGGAATCGCTTCTAAAACCTCTAAAGCGGCTTTAAAACCTGTGGGATTCGAGTTATAAGAATCATCCAATAACACCCCATCACCTTGTTTCACCAAGTTTAAGCGGTGTTTTTCCGGTTCCAGGTTGTAAATTGCTGCCAAAATGTACTCTGGGTCGTAACCCAAGGCGCAAGCCATCGTAAAGGCGGCTAAAATATTCGACAGCATCGGTTTACCCAGCATTTTGGTAAACCCTTTGTATTCTTTCCCTTCCCAATGAACTGTAAAGTGGGTTCCCGACTCGGAAGGTTGAATATCGGTCATCCAGCAATCTAAATGGCCTTTATCTAATTCCAGACCATACAATAACGTGATGCGCTTTTTAAATTCGCCCCAGACTCGTCTCGCACCTTCGTTATCTCCGTTACAAACTAAGATGCCATCTTGAGGTACGGCTTGGGGGAGTTCGGTTTTGGATAAATAAATATTTTCCAAACTGCCAAACCGATCTAAATGCATCAATCCAATGGCAGTAATAATTCCGGCTTTGGGTGGGGTTAAATTGCACAGGCGCGCCACCGAACCGCGTTTATAAGCTGCCATTTCAATCACGGCGTAATGATGTTCTGGCACCAATCTTTCCCGAATTTCGCGGGTAATTCCCATCGGGGTGTTGATGCTTCCGGGAGGCCAAAACGTCGGTTCGACGCATTCTAGAATTTTCGCCAAAATCGATTTTGTGCTGGTCTTTCCGTAGCTACCGCTGATGCCGATTACGTAAGGATCGACTTTTCCCAAAATAGTTTTAGCTTCTTGCATAAAACCATCTTGGATGCGTTTTTCCCCTGGCCATAAAATACCGTTGGCAGCAATTAACCAGGCAAATGTTGTCTGGAAAAACAATATCTGCACCAGCCAAAATAACCCTACGGCGACTGGGGTGGCGAGGTGGAAGAAAGCAGCAGCAACTAGGAGAAGTCCGATTGTGTAAATCACCAGCGCTACCCTGTATATCCGCGTTACCCTTTGGGTCATTTTCAGCGTTAGCTTGCCTACTTTGCAAGGATCTTCTTCTCTGAAGGCGATGATTCCCAATATCGCCGCTGCAATGATACTTATAGGCAAGGAAAGCGGTAGGTTTAACTCGGCAACTCCCAAAGTCGCCAACCCGGCTACAATCGCTACAACGGTTCCCCTAGAGTCGAATGCTCGTTTTTCCAGCCACCAGCGGGTAAACCGATCGGGATAATATTCTTCTTGCTGGAAATAGCGCATGTATCGCAACGAACGACGCAGGAAAAATAAGATGCTGCCGCTTGCGATCGCTATTATAGATACCCTGTCTAAATCAAACATGGCTTAGTTGCTTTTCAACTGATGATTCTGTCTCCGCAATTTCTCGCAGAAACTGTTTGACATAATACGCACAAAGGTGCGATCCTTCGCCGCGAAATAGAAAGTGATCTCGTCCCGGTAGCGAAATTAATTTGCTGTTGGGGATTATTTGGTTATACCTGTGTCCCATTTCTATCGGCGTTTCCGTATCCGATTCTCCCCAAATTAATAGCGTCGGTTTTTGGATGCGGGATGCTTCTTCTGTGAGGTCTTCGTTCACGGTTTTAACCAGAGTCCCCCGCAGAATGCCAGCGTTTTTGTAGTCTCGCGAACCAAAGCGATCGCTGTGCCACTGTTTCAACCTTTCTCCGTATACTGGTATCAATCCTAACACTCGCCGCAGCGTTCTGATGTATTGACTTCTCATCTGCTGGGGGAAATTTCGCTGCCGTTGCAGTCCTCCAGAATTGATTAAAACCAAACTTCTGACCCGAAAAGGATATCGACTTGCTAACCGGATGGATATTCTACCACCAAACGAATGCCCCAGCAAGTCCACCTGCTCTAATCCCTGCTCATCCATATACTGGAGAATGCGTTCTGCATACTGGATGGTATCCCAATCTTGAGGGGGCGGGGCAGATTTACCAAAGCCGGGAAGGTCAATCAGGTGAACCTCTGCCTCCCTTGCCAGCAATTCCCCCAGCGGTTGTAAGGATTGTAAGGTTTGTCCCCAACCGTGGAGCAATAAAATCGGATTTCCCTTCGAGCCAAACTTAATAACGTTTAAAGATTCTTTATCCATGCGCTAAATCCTTCTTATAGGGGATACCTGGGGCGACCTGCCAAGGTAAAGTAAGCGATTTTCCCCGCGTTCGATCTTCGGGGTCGCTCGTAACTTAACAGAATCTTTACCGAAAATCTAGAGTTTTTGTGGCGATCTTCACAAAGCCTAAACAGACGAACGCCTGAGGCTTGTGTAATTCTGGAAGTACAGAGACGCAGATTGTGACAAGCAATACAGGGGGTATTGCCCATCAAGGACTAGAGTTGAACTAGGAAACCTGGATGGAACCTAGCAAGTCAATCGATCCGATCAGGGATGTCAGATCGGGCAAGGTAAACTGTATAGCACTACAGTGATACCAATCACAGGTTTCTGCTATAGTGTCAAGTTAGGGTGAAGAAAATGTCCAAGTTGAAGATATGAGGGACATTTGGCATTAATTCACAGGAGGTGGCTGGGTATTATAAATCAGCCTCGTTGTATCAAGAAGTGGTTAATGCGCGTCACAGGGTGCAATCAGATTAATTCGGCTGCGTTCGCGCAGCGTTCCTTTGGCATATCGCAAGCCAATTCATCATCCGCTGGTAATGATTTTGCTTGCTCAAACCCGATCAAACCCAACCGATAGAGCGATAACAGGATATGGCGCAAGTAAGTTCTTTGGTAGCGCAAGAATATACGCCCAGGTAAGGAAGAGGGAACAAAAGTGATTGCCTGGAAAGATACCTACATGCGGCTTTGCCGCCCGGAAGAACAAAAGCTGTACAAACACCTGCTCCATTGCGTACAGGTGGAATCTCCACCTCAGCTGATCGAGCGCTTTCGCAGCTTGTTCGTTGATGGAATAAGCTATCCAAATGCCGAAATCTTGACGGCACTCGACGAGATTGCCGACTCTAAACTAGCCGATCAGGAATTTAAATATGTCCTGAATCGCTGCTGCCATATTCTGATCAACCGCTGGCAAATCCAACCGCAACTGCAAGCGGCTATTCCCGAATTGGTGGCTTTGTTTGAAAGTCGCCCTGCGGGTATGGGGATCTATTCTCCCCGTTATCGCTCGATCAGACGCTTGCACGAACTCTTAAAGCTTTTCACCGAGAGCGAGCAGTATTTAACCCTACGACGGTTATCTCATGCCATCTCCCATCCGACAACAGACGGGAGTGGCGATGGCAAATCCCATTTGGGCATGTTAATTCGTCGCTATCCCTACTTGTACGAGCATTGTCTTTTAAGCGAAGACAGTACCTACGAGCATCAACAAGCTATCCGGCAAATGCAAGCCAAGGCGCAGCGGCAATTTGAAATCGATCTGAGTCAGTACGTCACTTATCAGGTGCGGCAAAGTCAGCAGAGAGTGCAAAATCATGGGGTGTCGGTAAAACCATTGATCGCGCCGGTCAAAAATCCCACTTTGTTGAGCGATCGCGAACTTTTCTCTGGAATTAAGCAATATAGTGGCAAGGTAGAAGGCTCCTACACCTACCGGGATCTCGCCCAAAGTTTCCTGACTCACAGCAGCCATACCCCCTGTTTCGGCACGTTTAAGGACGAACTGTATTCCTACCTTGTTTCCTCTATCGATCCAGCCTACGGCAAGCGTCAGTTTAATAATCGCCTGTACAACCACCTGCAAAACATCCTGCCCCACAACGATTCCCAGCCATTTAACGAATTCCTGCTGCTGAGAACTTGTAGCCATTTGTTGAACTTCTTGGTGGTAGACAGTCGCCAGCAGCCTCAACACTTTGTATTTATTGACCTAATTTCCAACACCGGCATTAATTTTACAATTGGTCTTTTACTCAAAATTGTGCTAATCTGCCGCAAAGTCAAACCCTACCTAGAAAAGCGATTTTCGATTTTGTTTAACCACTACGAGGGGTGCGGCACCGATGGTGTGAAGTGGCTGATCCAATCCCTAGAAAACTTAAATGTTGCCCTCAGCATCCACTTTGGCGCGGTAGACTTGTCCTACCTCAAGCAACTCAGACAGGTCTAACCCTTAAGGATAACCCAGTCGCCACGCCGATTCCCATCCCACGGGCTAAAACCTCTTGGCAGGTTGAATAAGTCGTCAAAATTTTGGCTATAATTCTTCAAAGTTGTCTAAACTCAGCAAAAACTGAAGCGTCCACAGGAGAGTCTTGACAACTTTTGACTAGGATGGTTTACCTCCCAATCAACCCCTGTGGAGAGCGAGTACGTGCGGCAAGCGCGGAATTTACGCCTGTGGACAAGCAGGAGCCGACTCCCTTGGCTGAAACAGGAAGCAAACGTCGAATTAAGCGCAATACTTGATTTGAGTCAGTTTTGTCTTGCACAGGAAGCAAACGTCGAATTAAGCGCAATACTTGATTTGAGTCAGTTTTGTCTTGCACAAAAAAGGAGCCGAGTTTCTTGGTAGAAGCAGGAAGAAAGGTCTAAAGTTGTCAAACTTTGGGTAAGTCTTTTTTAACGGTAGCTTCCAGCGCCCCATAGAATGGGGTCAGGGCTTAACTAATGTGTCGTAGAGCGGAGTAGCAAGAATGACCCAAGTGGTTTTAGGTGAAAATGAAGGACTTGAATCAGCATTGCGTCGATTTAAGCGTCAAGTCTCAAGAGCCGGGATTTTGGCTGATGTCAAAAATCATCGGCACTTTGAAACCCCGCTAGAGAAACGCAAGCGCAAAGCCACCGCAGCTAGACGCAAAAAACGTATGCGCTAGGGCGTGGCTGAATTTCCCTAGTCGGTAATAGCTAATCGATTTAAATTTTTACTTGAGGGACGAAGCATGAGCTTAAAGATATTTCAGCTTGACAAAGAATATAGCTGCTCTCATGCTTCGCCCCTACTACCTACTTTGGCAGCAACGGTGCGGTTATTGTAAAGGCTCATGGCTTTTTCCACGCCTTGCTTGAGGCTAAGTTCCACCGCTTCCACCACCAGTTGAAGGATTTCCCCCATCATCTCGGTTTCCCCCGCGCTAAAACGTCCGAGAACGAAGGAAACTGTGTCTTTATCGTTTTTGGCATCTGGGGTTTGAGGTTTGCCAATGCCGATTCGCAATCTGGGAAAGTTTTGCGTACCCAAGTGCGCGATCGCTGACTTCATCCCGTTGTGTCCCCCCGCCGATCCCGACAAGCGCAACCGCATCTTCCCCAAGGGCAAATCCATATCATCGTAAATCGCCAAGACAGACTCTGGTGGCAATTTATACCAATCTATCGCCGCGCGAATCGCTTGTCCCGAAAGATTCATATAGGTAAGTGGCTTGAGCAAGCGTATTTTTTGTGACCCTGGCCCCATCCCTTCCCCGAAGGTGCCTTGAAACTTACGATTTTCCGATAAAGAAATTTGCCATCCACGCCCTAGGGCATCAACCGCAGCAAAGCCAACGTTGTGCCGCGTTTGCTCGTATTTAGATCCTGGATTTCCCAAGCCCACAATTAACTGGGGAATCACCAAAGCAGGTGCGGTATCTGCCGACTTCATACTTTATTCCTTAACCTGGTTGAGACGGGCTAGCCGTGCTATTCTCTGCCTTATTGGCGGCGACTTCCGCAGATTTCACCGGAGAGGAGGTTTTGACCGCTTGCTCTAACTGCTGAGCTTCCCGCTTAAACTCATTCTCAAACTCGCTAGATGCTTGCTGAAATCCCCGAATTGCCTTACCCAAACTGCGACCAATTTCTGGCAATTTCTTCGGGCCAAAAATTAACAGCGCTAATACTAAAATTACTGCCATCTCCGGCAGCCCAATGCCAAAAATATTCACAAAAATCCCTCCAAAAACCGCCTCAAACTATTTATAACACTTCGTTTCCCTGACTTTTCCCCCCAGAGCGAAGAGTCCCCATCTTCCCTCTCCCGACAGCCCAAAAAAAACCCGGACTAGCCGGGAAAGCGGAAAAATCCATCTGCGGCTGGGGCAAGGGTTGGATCTGCCCTAGCGACCAAGGCCGTTCCAGCCTACGGTAAAGTCCTGAAGCACTAGGGAGGAGTTGTAGATCTGAAGGATGATCAACAAGAACACGAAGAATAGCAGCATGAAAACAGCCATCACGGGAGTGGTTCCCCAACCAGCGGCAACCTTACCATACTCAGAGTTCAGGGGTCTGAGGACATCACCTAACCAAGTCCGTTGTGCCATAAGTGACCTAAAATGAATCTCTAGCGCAATTTTGTAACGTTCCGTAATATTATAGAGGAATCGGACTCATAATTTATCCTTACATATGGAACCCGCAACAGTTCTTAACATTTCGATTGGCGCTATCCTCGTTGCTATTACTGGTTTTACGATTTATACAGCGTTTGGCCCACCAGCAAAGGAACTGCGCGATCCGTTTGAAGATCACGAAGATTAAAGTGTTTTCTCATCTTTATCCTGCCTGCACGCCAAGGGTATAGCCACGAGATCCGGCTATACCCTTAATTTTTGTCAAGGTTTTTGCGGAGAAACTGGCGGCGATCGCTCTGATGCCACTCGCGAACAGAGCGATCGCTTTTGTCTTTCCGGGTCTGGGGTTTGACCCCAGACAAACACCCCATTAAAATCTTTAATTGCATAGCATATATATATCACAAATGGCAACGCTACAAAGAGTTAATTTAACCATATAATTTTATCCTTATTTTTTCAATTTATATATAAATAAATCTATCATTTTTGGACACAGCCTTATGATTGTATCAGTTTGTTTCAAACATATAAAAAGTGGGGGAGTTTTTGTCTTAATTTGTTACTATTTTTGATTTTAACACTTGCAATACATGATGCATGATTGCGATTTAATACTATAGATATACTTTGATAAAAAAATATAAAGGTAGAGCCAAAATGCTAGGAGCTTAAGAAAATAAGGAATAAAATGCAATAGGCAGCCAAAATTGAATATTATTGCGCAGAAATCGACAAAAAGGAGAGAGAAGCAGATGGAAAACTTGGCTTATCTACACTGTGCTTCAGCTTACGATGAAGCTCCCCCTATCGAGTTGGTTCCAGGGGAAGATCTCGAACCCTTATTTAACGACCTGAATTGGAACAAATTTTCTAGCAAAGCCTTGGTTGGTTTGATGCCTTTTGCTGTTGTTGTGGGTTTGTTGGCAACTCCTCAACAGGCACAGGCAGGTTACCACTGCGGACATGTTGTGTCAGTTTCGTGCAAATACAAAACTGTTAGCTACCACAAGAAGGTGGTATATCACGCGAAATACATCCCGGTAGTCTATAAGAAAGTCGTGTACAAGCCGAAATACATCACGGTAGTCCATCGGAAGGTGATACCCGCTTACAAATACGTGAAGGTAGTCCATCCGGTGGTGATCCACAAGGCCAAACTGGTTAAAACATACCATCCCATCGTCATCCGCAAGCCGAAGTATTACGCTTACAAAACGGTAAGCTATAAAGGCTGTTGCAAGCACGTAGTCATCCACAAGTCGAAGTGTATCTACAAGAAGGTAATCTATCGGCCTGCGTATCACTACAAACACTACTCCTTCGTAGTCCATAGGGCGAAATTCATCAAGGTGTACCATCCGATAGTGGTTCACAAGGTGAAACACATCACCGTATTTCATCCTGTAGTGTTCCACAAGGTGAAATATATTAAAGTGTTGCATCCAGTAGTGTTCTACAAGCCGAAGTATCACTATTACAAGGTGGTACATCGGCCTTCGCCTTGCAAACGCTTTAAGGTAGTCCATCGGCCCAAGTATTACTCGCATTACTACCACGGGTAGGCGTCGCTAACCATGGGGGCTGAAGTTGTTCAATCTGGAGTACAGATTCCACTTAGATGCGAAAACTGATAATCTGAGTCAGAAATCCACAAAAAGGAGAGAGAGGAATGGAAAACCTCGCCTACCTACATTGTGCTTCAGCTTACGACGAGGCTCCCTCCATAGAGTCAACGCCTGCCGAAGACGCCCAGCCGTCATTTAACGGGCTGAACTGGAAACAACTCTCAGGTAAAGTCTGTCTTGCCTTATTGCCCGTCGCCATTGTTTTGGGTATGGTAGTTAGCCCCGAACAGGCACAGGCAGGAGGTTGCTATACCTACAGCTACAGACCTTGCCAGGTTCACCATCGGGTGATACGCAGGCCAAAGTATTACATCAAGCACTACCCAGTCGTGATTCATCGGCCTGTTTATCGCTACAAATATTACCCGGTGTATAAATATTACCCGGTGGTGATCCGCAGGCCAAAATTTGTCCACGTCACCTATCCCGTTGTCGTACCCAGGCCGAGGTATTTTTACAAAGATGTGCCGGTGGTAATAACGAGGCCGAAGTGTTACAAACATCGTGTGGTACATCGGCCCGCCTGTTTTGACGATTGGGATGGCGGATGTGGCAAATCCTTCGCTCCGGTGGGATTTCACCCGACCCCTGCCTTTGATTACGACGATGGTGAATTTGCGGTATACAAAGGCGGGTGCGCCGGTGAATCCTGTTCGGGCTAAGGTTTTTCAGTAGACCTGTGGCAAAAGCGGTAGTAGCACGGCAACCTGGAGATATGGGGTTGTTTAACAAAATTACTCATGTTCCCTAGGATAAACGGCATTTTTGTAAGAACAGGATTGGTCGGAAAAGAGGATGGTTTTATATCATGTCCCTTGGCAACGGTTGTGTAACTGCTAATAGCTAATCGCTAATGGCTAAATAAAAAAGAAACAGTCAATAATTACTGAGCAGCTCTGGAGGCAATTGACAATTAGCAATTAGCAATTAGCAATTACCAATTAGCTATCCATACACTACCGATGCCTAAGGACATGATATTAGACCAAAATCATGGGTGTTTTATTCCCGCTCTTGGGCGGGTTTTTTTTGGCACTGAAAGCTGACGATTTGCCAAGGGGAAATTTGGCTGGTTTTAGCTTCGGGGATGGGAAGCGCGCGCTCTAACAAATCTACCATCTGCGCGATTGCTAACCCCCCATCTCCCCGCAAGGATAACTCGGCTACTTCTCCATGACATTCATAACACCGCAAAATCCATTGTTGCGGGTTATCTTCCGACTGCTTCAACGCCATCAATATTAAATTTTGGGCCCCTAAATCTAAAAAGCAACCTACGGGTGGTAAAGATGCATCTTTCTCTTCGCGACCCGCTGGCATTACCCTTACCTGAAGCGGTTGGTTTAATTCATACCCCCGTCGCACGGTATGGGCAGACTGCCAACTATTGGCGTGAGGATATATGGCATAGGTAAATTCATGATATCCCCGGTCTGCTTCTGGGTCAGGCCAACTGGGACTTCTGAGCAAGGTTAATCGCAATTGATTCGGTTTGCTGTCGTAGCCGTATTTGCAATCGTTTAGCAAGCTGACGCCGTAAATTGGCAACTGGTTATTTTCTTCCCCATTACCCATTTCCGTTAAATCTGCCCAACGTATGGCAGGGACTTCCCATT
Source organism: Microseira sp. BLCC-F43 (assembly GCF_041929235.1). Lineage (NCBI taxonomy): Bacteria > Bacillati > Cyanobacteriota > Cyanophyceae > Aerosakkonematales > Aerosakkonemataceae > Microseira > Microseira sp. BLCC-F43. Next base: position 5,398 of record NZ_JBHFNP010000209.1, on the reverse strand, counting down.
TCGCTTTTTCTCTCAGTTCTCGCTGGCAAGTTGCATTATCTTCCTCTCCCATCTCCGCGTCCCCGTGTCCCCCCATCCCCGCGTCTGCCTTTTGAGGTTGAGTTGGGCGACATATCGCACCGCAGGCGATTTCATAAGTTGCGGATTCGGCTTCTAAGTTTAAAGGAAAAGCTGCTTTTACCAATACGCCGCGTTCTTGCCAATCTACCTTTGTGGCAATTTTTAAGACGGGGGAACCTGTTTGCAAGATGTAATCTTGACAAAACTGCGATTGTCCTATCTGTCTTACTACCCGCAGCCGTTGCTCTATTGGTCCATAGTCTATCCACTCAATTGATTTTAGTTCGGCTGGGGGTAACGGGTGTTGTTCGTAGTTGGGGTCGATGTTCCACGCATCCCAATATTGACCGCTATCTTTAAACGCTTGCAGTTGATTCCCTCCCGTTTTGTCGAGGATTTCCCGATTGTGGATTTTGTCGAAGGCGCTGGATAAATTCCCCGTTTCTGGGTCTACGGTTACCCGCAGATATTCGTTTTCTAAATTCCAATTTGTTGTTGCAATTTCAATTTTTTGTGCTATACTATATTCATAATGGGAAAGGTGCGCCCATATAAGCTCTGATTCGGAAGGGAAATTAATCGAATTGGGGATATGAGAGTTTTGGGGACATAACCAGAAGAGGCGATAGCCAATAGAGGGGATATCGGGGGCAATAAAGAGTAGTGCGGATGGGTTGGTAGTGAGGACTTCCCTCCTTAATTGGGTGACTAAAGGTTGTCCCTGATGGTCGAAAACTTGCCAAAGATCCCCCCCTGCCCCCCCTTGGGAAGGGGGGGAGTATGGTAGGGAGTCTGGTAGGGGAATGGCAACGACTTCGGATCTTTGCCAGTTTAGGGGATTAAAAATGATGATGGGTAAGGCGTCTGGATGTGGGGGAGGGGGTAGGGAAATTTGGGTGGCGATCTGATCCAAAGACGCTTCTAATATCTGCGTCGCGACTTGTTCGACTTCCTGCCAAACTTGGTTAGCTTCTACAAATACTTGAGTAATCGAAGTTCCGGGTAAAATATCGTGGAATTGGTTAAACAATGCCTTCTTCCAGGCATCTTCTAATTCAGCTTTGGGATAAGTAGCGCCAGCGGCTATAGTAGCCAGAGATGCGAACAATTCGGCTTGGTAGAGTAAGCCTTCGCAGCGACGATTCCAACGCTTTTGATCTGCATGGGTAGTATAGCAACCGCGATGGAATTCTAGGTAAAGTTCATCTTGCCAAATGGGGAATTGGGAATGGGATGGATTTTTACCAGCGAGGGCTGATAAATAAGTATTAGCGGTTGTGAATTGGAGTTGGGGGAAGAAGGGTGATTTTTGCCAACGTTGGGCTATTTCGAGCATATCGCGAGTGGGGCCGCCGCCGTGGTCGCCGACGCCGGGAAGCCAAAGAACATCGGGTAATTGGGTTTTTAGTTGCCAATCAACGGCGTAGGATGCCATTTTAATTGGGTCGATACTTTCACCGATGAGGGCGGACATTAAACTAAATATTTGAGTGCCGTCGGGGGATTGCCACCAGAAGGCACCGTAGGGAAATTTAGTAGTATCGTTCCAGGCTAATTTTTGGGTGACAAAGTATTCAATTCCCCCTTGTTTGAGAAATTGGGGCAAGGTGGCGCAGAAACCAAAAGTATCGGGAACCCAGGCGACAGTACTGATTTGATTAAATTTGGCTTGGACGTAGCGCTGACCGTAGAGAATTTGGCGGACAATTGATTCGCCGTCGATCAGATTTAAATCGGGTTCGATCCACATTCCCCCGACGATTTCCCATTCTCCAGATTTGACTTTGTTTTGGATGGCTGCAAATAAATCGGGGCGATGTTCTTCGAGCCAAGCGTAGAGGGCGGGGGTGGAATGGCAGAATATTAAATCGGGAAAATATGCTTGGAGATTTAGAACTGATTCAAAGGTACGTTGGGCGGCTTTCCAAGTTTCTGCAACAGGCCATAACCAAGCCATGTCGAGGTGGGCGTGTCCGAGTAAGTATATTTTGGATTGGATGCGATCGCCAGTATTTGGTAGGCAAGAAAAGTCTTCCTTATCTTCCTTATCTTCCTTATCCCATAGTCCGGCGACTGGTTTTGAAGATTGGAGAGTTTGGCGGAGGGTGGTAAGCGAGCGATCAAACAATTCCCTATCCTGCAACACTTGCCAATCTATTTGGGAAATAGCTGCTGCCAGGATATCGAGATGTTCTGGATTAAATGCTGCTAAATAACGCTGCAATACGTCTAATTCATCGGCAATAAAACCGGGTTCGAGGCGGTCTGGAGTGGTAGATTCATAAATACAAACAGAACGCATCAACGCCCCATCGCAATGACTCGGACTGACCAGGCGCAACGCGACGATAATTTCTTCCCCTGGGGTGACGGATTCGCTCAACAGTACCCGCGTGAAATAATCTAATAAATCCCCAGATTGTACCAAAGTACCATTGATAAAAATCTGAACATCTTCCACCCACCAAGTCAATGCCAGCCGCAAGCATAAATTAGTTAAAGGATATTCTTGTAAAGCATAGGGAATAACCAATTGTTGAGCTAGCCATAAAACTTGACAACCCCCAGACCAAGCGATGTGGCCTTTGGGATTAAGCTGGACTAACGACCAGTTCAAAAACTTGCTTGGGGTTATTTCCTCGATCGGTAAGTCAGCAGCACAGTATCGCCAACTTGCTAAGGTATCAACTTGAGTTAGCTGGCGCAGTCTGGCGATAGATGCGGAAATTTGGTTGGTGGCAGAAGATGTCACGGGATGGTTCATCTTTTCGGTACAATCAGGTGAGAAATCTTTATTTCAGGATGCGGCGGGGAAAATAAACCGCGTCCTTCAGACTAGATATATGCCTACTAAATTCCCAGGTCGCTATCAAAGCAGGTTGTTCAGTTATCTTAACCGGCAGTATATCCGGTGGAGCGATCGCCGCGATCGCGCGATTCGACACGGACAAGTTGCTACGACCTGGGGAGCGCAAGTACTACTTTACCCCGTTTTCATGCTGTTTCAATCCACCCAACTCGCGGGAAGGCGCTTGCAGCAATTCTTGGGACTCTCTAATTCACCCCCGCCAACCCAACTACCACCCTCGGATATGCCAGTGAGGCGAGTGCTAGAGGTGGCCCAATCATTTTACCTGCCTGGTGCCCCAGCAAACAAGGCAGCTTTGACAGAAAATGCCAAACCGATCTCTTTCCAGGTTAAAGGAAGCAAAAACCCATCCCCGATTACTGGAATTGCTACGCAGCAAGAACAGCGCCATCTAGTATTGGTGAATGACGAAAATGAAATTTTGGATATTTTAACTCCAGAGCAACAGCAACAACTCAACGAGAAAATTATTTTTGAAGTTGAAAGCTACTTGCACCAGCGCCACTCAATCGACCAAGTAGAGGAAACATCCAGCATTACTTTAGCGCCACCGGAAGAACCAGCCAATATTGCACCGGGAGGACTATTGCAGAATGCGATCGATTGGGTAAAAACTGGCCCGGTGGCGACGGTTGTTAATTTATTACAGTCAGAAAACCAGCAACTGAATCAATTTGAAAATAGGCGGCAACAGTTAAAAGCTAAAAGTGAGGAATTAAAACACCGGCACGAGGAATTAACCCACAAAATTCATCTGAATTCAGATGAAAGTAAACCCGATTTGATTTCTAGCATAGACAGAGCGATCGCTCAAATAGAAACCGGCAAAATTACCCAGTCGGTTGTCCATAGCGCCCAAAAATTACTGCACCAGGTAAAAACGAGATTGCTTAATCCTCAAACAGCGGTTTCAGAAGATATAGAAGACCCTTGGTTGACAACAAACGACCTATTTGGCAAACCACAGCCAAATAATAACCGAATACTAGCCCAGAAAAACCCGGCTTCAGCAGTTGCTCTCCCGCCTTCTACACTAACGGATATCCCTAGGGTCAATAGCATCCAAAACCTGATTAAGCGTCACCTGCAACCCAAACAAGCACTTGCAGTAAGACCTCAACAACAATCAGATTTAGCGGTGCATCAAAAATCACCCAAGGAAATAACAAAAGTTCCCGACAGCGTCTCGTCTTTAAATACTACTTCTACCTCTCAAAAATCTGTAGCATCCACCCGCGTCGCTGCAAATCCAGAAACCGCATGGATAGAAACCGAAGCAAAACCAGTCGGTTACGTCAAACACCCATTAGAGCAAATCTTAGAATGGCTAGATCGGGCAATGGTTTGGCTAGAAGATCTATTAATAAAAGCTTGGGAATGGTTAGAGCAACAAATTAATAATATTAATAATAAAAAATGACCCGTGAAATCTTCTCTTTCTCCTCTTTCTCTGAGTCCTCTGCGTATCTGCGGTTCGTTCATGCAAAAGATATGACTTATTGCCTTGGTATCATCACAAAATTTGGTCTGGTTATGGCTTCCGACTCCCGCACCAATGCCGGAGTTGACTATGTTTCCAATTACCAAAAACTGTTCGATTTTTCGTTACCAGGAGAAAGGGTTATTGTTATCTGTACTGCTGGAAATCTTTCTATTACTCAAAGCGTTATCGCTTGTCTGCAAAAGGATCTAAAAGCACAAGAAACTATCAACCTTCATACCTTACCCACGCTTTATGAAGTCGCCAGCTACGTCGGCGCTACAATCCGACAAATTCAACAAAAAGATGGAACATGGCTGCAAAAAGACGGAATTGATTATAAATGTAGCTTCTTAGTTGGCGGTCAAATTAGAGGAGAAGAACCGCAAATTTATCTAGTTTACAACCAAGGTAACTTTATTCACGCCACGCCAGAAACGCCGTTTTTACAGTTAGGTGAAACCAAGTACGGCAAGCCGATTTTAGACCGGACGTTGAAGTACGATACCCCTTTAGAATCGGCGGCAAAATGTGCGTTGCTATCGATTGATTCTACGATGAAATCTAATATTTCTGTAGGGCCACCGATTAGCATGATAATGTACGAAACCGATACTTTTACGATCAAACATCAATTGCAATTACCACCCGGAGATCCTTATTTGCTCAAAATTCGCAAATTGTGGGAAGAATCCCTGAGAAAAGCGTTTGATAATATGCCCGATGTCGAGTGGAAATATTATCGGGAAAACGGTACGGAAGCTGTTTCTACTGATTGATGGGGAAGCATCGCCAACATAGGTTAGCAATAATTATGCTCGCGGTCTCCCCAATTCCTCCTTGCCAAATTTGTGTATTGTACTGGCACAGAAACAATCGTAAATCCCTTGTTAAGAATAAAAGTTTTTAAACTCCTCTACGATCTTAATATAATTTTGAATAACCAGACTAAAATCAAAGTTTTCTCGAGCATATTTGACAATTTCTTG
>NZ_JBHFNP010000208.1:0-4080 GCF_041929235.1 Microseira sp. BLCC-F43 | reverse complement strand
AGGCAAAACTACCAGAATACATGATACCAACAAGTTTCATGCTGCTAGAAAAACTGCCATTAACTCCGAGTGGAAAAATAAACCGTCAAGCACTACCAACAGTAGCAGCCCAACAGATGGGTGCAAAAGAAATAGTCCCAGCAACAACAGCCACAGAACAAAAAATCGCCGACATCTTCGCCAGGGTCCTGAAAGTACCAGCAGTAGGCATCCACAACAACTTCTTTGAATTAGGCGGACACTCACTAATAGCCACCCAAGTCATCGCACGTCTACAACTAGCCTTCAACATCCAACTCCCCCTGCGAACACTATTTGAATACCCCACCGTCGCCCAACTCGCCCAAATCCTCAGCCAAAAACAAACCGAATCCCCCCACGCAGACCTCAACAATCCCACCCTCATCCCAGCACCAGACCAACGTTACCAACCCTTCCCCCTCACAGAAATTCAACAAGCGTACTGGCTAGGTCGTAACAGCGCCTTTGAACTCGGAAACATCGCCAGTCACATATACATCGAACTCGATTGTCAAAATCTAGACCTAGAACGCCTCAACCAAGCATGGCAAAAAATCATCGACCATCATGACATGATGCGAATGGTCGTATTACCAGACGGGCAACAACAAATCCTGCCACAAGTCCCCCCCTATCAAATCGAAATATTCGACACCAGTAGCCAATCCCAACCAACCCAAACCAGGCATTTAGAAACAATCCGACAGCAAATGTCTCATCAGGTATTTGACAGCGAAACCTGGCCTCTCTTCAAGCTGTGTGCCACCCGCCTCGGACAACAACATTATCGTTTACACCTCAGCTTCGATGCCTTAATCGCCGATGCTCTCAGCCTGATGAACTTCGGACAACAATGGTGGCAACTATACCAAAATCCCCAAACCACCCTACCCCAAATAGAAGCATCATTTCGCGACTATGTACTAGCAGAACTCCAACTGAAAAATACCCCCCAATATCAACGCTCCCAAGAATATTGGCAACAGCGACTGTCAACTCTACCAGGCGCACCCGAATTACCCCTAGCTCAACGACCCTCAACGATTAAACAACCTCAGTTCAAACGCTTCAGTGCCCGACTCACCCCTCAACAGTGGCAACAACTGCAACAAAAAGCACAGCAGGCCAATCTAACAGCTTCGGCGCTATTATTAACAGCCTTCAGCGATATTTTAACCACCTGGAGCAAAACCCCCCATTTCACGATCAATCTCACCCTATTCCATCGTCTCCCCCTCCATCCCCAAGTCAATCAAATTGTGGGAGACTTCACCTCGCTCACACTCCTGGAAGTCAATCAATCCACACCAGCAACCTTGATCGAACGAGCCAAACGCCTGCAAGCCCAATTATGGCAAGACCTAGACCACCGCTACGTCAGTGGTGTAGCCGTCCAACGACAACTGCGGCATCAACGCGGCAGTTCCCAAACAATGGGAGTCGTATTTACCAGCACCTTAGGCATCGGCGACCTCGCTCAGAAAGATTGGTGGGTCAACCAATTCGGAGAAATGGTCTATGGCATCACTCAAACACCCCAAGTGTGGCTCGACCATCAAGTAATAGAAGAACAAGGAACATTGCGGTTTAACTGGGACGTAGTTGCAGAAATCTTCCCACCTGGCCTGATAGAAGAAATGTTCAGCAGCTACTGCGATTATCTGCAACAACTCGCCACAGAAGAACAACCATGGCAACTTCCCCATCCTCAACTATTACCCCCACAACAGCTAGAACAACGACAGCAAGTCAATCAAACCGCAACCGCAATTCCTGAACAAACCTTAGATAGTTTGTTGATCGACCAGGCGCAAAAACAACCAACATCCCTCGCAGTCATCACCCCAGAATTCACCCTCACTTATGAGCAACTCTATCAAAGAGCGCTACAGCTAGCACATCAACTGCGACAATTAGGAGTCACGACCAACGACCGCATTGCCATCGTCATGGAAAAGGGATGGGAACAAGTAGTAGCTGTATTGGGGATTTTAATCTCAGGTGCAGCCTATGTACCGATTGACCCCTCCCTGCCCCAACAGAGGCAATCGTCACTGCTTCTGGAAGCTCAAGTCCAGTCGGTCGTCACCCAAACCTCACTGTCGTCAAAATTATCTTGCCCGCAAGCGATTAATTGTCTGTGTGTGGAGGAAAATCCGCAGACCTCACCCTTGACTCGATTAGAACGCTTACATCAGCCTGAGGATTTAGCCTACATCATCTATACATCGGGTTCCACAGGCCAACCCAAAGGCGTGATGATCGAACATCGGGCGGCGGTGAATACGCTCATCGACATCAACCAACGCTTTGGTGTCACCTCTAATGACCGCGTACTAGCTGTCTCGGCGTTAAATTTTGACCTGTCGGTCTATGATATTTTGGGCATACTGGCAGCAGGGGGAACAATTGTTCTGCCCAGTGCCAAAGCCGCCAAAGACCCAGCCGATTGGCTGTCATTGGTCAACGCACACCAAGTCACAATTTGGAACTCAGTGCCAGCACTGATGCAGATGTTAGTCGAATACAGCTCGACACAGCCAACACTGGTGAATCATTCACTGCGATTGGTACTGCTATCTGGCGATTGGTTGCCGTTGAACTTACCCCAGCAAATCAAAGCGGTGTGGGGTGATGTGGAAACGATTAGTCTGGGTGGAGCTACAGAGGCGGCGATTTGGTCGATTTATTATCCGATTCGGCAAGTTGAGTCCCACTGGCGCAGTATTCCTTACGGTAAACCCCTGGGCAATCAAACAGTTCATCTCCTCAATTGCTGGATGACACCGACTCCGGTAGGGGTGCCTGGGCAGATTTACATCGGTGGCAAGGGACTGGCAAGGGGTTACTGGCAAGATGAGCAAAAGACCCGCGAGAGTTTTATTACCCATCCTCTGACTCAGGAAAGATTATACAAAACGGGTGACTGGGGATGCTATTTGCCGGATGGTAATATTGAGTTCCTGGGGCGAGAAGATTTTCAGGTGAAAATTCGGGGGTATCGGATTGAGTTGGGAGAAATTGAAGCGGCGTTGATGCAGCATTCTCTGGTGAAGAAAGCGGTGGTGAAAGCGGTGGGAGACTCGCCAGAAAAACGGCAGCTTGTGGCTTATATTGTTCCCTCACAGACTCAGTTGAAGTTGCCAGAAGCCGCTCAACCTCAGGAAAAAGAGGGGATGATTGTTGACCCGATTGAGAGGATTGAATTTAAGCTTCAGCAACCGGGTTTACGACAATTCGCATCGACACAGGCTTTTGTGGAGTTGCCTTTGGCGATTGATGATGCAGCTAGTAGTCAAGCTTATTTAGAACGGCAAAGTTATCGCCAATTTGAGCAGAAACCTCTGGATTTACAGCGGTTTAGCCAGTTATTGAGTTGTTTGAGGCAGCTCGTGTTGGGGGATATGCCTCTACCGAAATATCTTTATCCTTCGGCGGGTAATCTTTATCCGGTGCAGACTTATTTGCTGATTAAACCGGAACGGGTTTGTGGGGTGTCAGGGGGGATTTACTATTATTGTCCGCGTCAGCATCGCTTATTTAGACTTGCGGGTGTGAGTCAGGTTCCAGGAGATGTTTACGGGGCGAATCAGCCGATTTTTGAGCAGGGGGCTTTTGCCTTATTTTTGATTGGCAAACTCGATGCGATATCGCCGATGTATGGTGAGATGGCGCAGAGGTTTTGCTTGCTGGAAGCGGGTCACATGGGTCAGTTGTTGATGAGTACGGCTCCCAAGTTTGATTTGGGTTTGTGTCCGATTGGCAATTTGGATTGGAGTCGGTTGAGCGATGGGTTTAAGTTGGCAGCAAATCAGCTTTTGCTTTATAGCTTTGTGGGTGGAAAGATTGACCCGGAGCAGAAGAAACAGTGGTTGACATGGCCTGATGCTTCTAGTATGGCTGATTGGGTTGACCAGTTGCGCCAGCATTTACGATTGCGTTTGCCTGAGTATATGCTGCCGGTGGAATTTGTCAAACTTGTGTCTTTTCCTTTGTCGGCTAATGGTAAAGTTGACCGTCAGGCTCTTCCTCTTCCTGATTCCCTGCAATTTTCACAGC
>NZ_JBHFNP010000207.1:0-56245 GCF_041929235.1 Microseira sp. BLCC-F43 | reverse complement strand
GTCCCATTCCTTTGAGCCATTCGGATATTATCTTTTGGCATTGAGTCACCACGTTTATATCTTCGTGTATGACTACAAAGTCGTCTGCGTATCTTATGAAACTCAGCGACTTTACCTTGGTTTGCCAACTCACTTGATTTCCTTTTGGATTTCGGATGTCTAGTGTTTTGGCCGCACCCGATGTTCGGCAAGTTCTAGCGCTATCATTTTAGTAAAAGCTACTTGAGCAGCTTGAGAGCAAGCATAGGCGGTAGCACCCGTATTGCTAAACATGCGCGTGCCGTTAACCGATGAGGTAACAATTACCGCTCCGCCTTGTTTTTTCAAGTAAGGTACGCCATATTTAACGGTTAAAAATGTCCCTTTAAGATTGAATTTTAAAGTTTTATCCCATGCTTCGGGCGTTAATTATTCGATGGTTGCCCAAACGCCATTAATTCCTGCATCGGCAAATACAATATCAATTCTTTCCCATCGATCTGCAATTTTTTCGATTGCTTGTTGCATCTGCTCTGGTTGGGAAATATCGGCGACTATCGGCATGGCAAAGCCGCCATTATCTTCAATCTGGGCAACAGTTTTATTAATATCGCCTTCTGTTCTTCCTAACGCGGCTACTTTAGCGCCTTCTTTGGCTAGCAAATTTGCCGCCGCCTTACCAATTCCAGATCCGGCTCCCGTAATTAGCGCTACTTTACCTACAAGTTGCATAATTATTTATAGGTAATGGGTAATGGGTAATAGGTAATGGGTAATAGGTAATTGAATTTTTTTATTAAATACCCAAGTTTAATTAAAGCCTAAGCGAATCAATTCGTAATTCGGTCTAAAGATAGAATTTTTAGAGGCAAGGGGCAGTCAACCTTAAGAGAGATGACCTGACTTGGTTGGGAGTAGTAAAAAATAAAAAGGCAAAAGCTTAAACTGATTGCTAGATTAATCAACAATGCCGCAACGCACTTCCAACCCATCAGATAGCCACCCAACCGAGGAGTTTCAGTCGGGTAAAAAAGCAGCGCGTCTGAATTTTAAAACAATTGGGGGATTGCTAAAAGAAACGTTTGATGAATGGAACGAGGATAAAGCGTCGCGATTGGCGGCGGCGTTGGCGTATTACACGATTTTTTCCCTGGCACCGCTGTTGATTATTGCGATCGCGATCGCAGGCAGTATATTCGGTGAAGAAGCAGCCAGAGGCGAAATAGTCGGGCAAATTCAAGGTTTGGTTGGCAAAAGTGGCGCCCAAGTCATCGAAACGGCAATTGAAAATGCAAACAAGCCCGCCACCGGGACAATTGCTTCGCTTATCAGTATCGTTGCTCTGTTATTTGGGGCTACGGGGGTATTTTCTCAACTGCGAGATGCCCTCAACACAATTTGGGAAGTGCAGCCAAAGCCTGGACTCCCTGTCAAAGGCTTTATTCGCCAAAACATTTTGTCCTTCACAATGGTATTGGGCATTGGCTTTTTACTGCTGGTTTCCCTAATTATTAGCGCGGTTTTGGCAGCAATTAACAGCTATTTCAGCGGTTTGTTACCCGGTTTTGACGTGATGTGGCGAATTGGCAATTTTATCATCTCGTTCGGCGTTACTACGTTCCTGTTCGCAATGATGTTTAAATTTCTTCCCGATGCCAAAATTACTTGGGGAGATGTTTTAATTGGGGCGGCGATTACCTCGGTGCTGTTCAGTATCGGCAGGTTTTTGTTGGGTGCGTATCTGGGAAATGGCAGTTTTGGCTCGACTTACGGTGCTGCTGGATCGCTTGTAGTTATCCTGGCTTGGGTTTACTATGCAGCTCAAATTTTATTTTTCGGCGCGGAGTTTACCCAAGTTTACGCCAGAAAATTTGGCTCTCAAATTGTACCGGATGAACATGCCGTAACCGTTACAGAGGAAACCCGCGCCCAACAAGGAATACCCCACAGATCGGATATTGAGGATGGGGGACAGAATAACCGCAGCAGACGAGTAGATCGACGCAGGTCTAAACGTTCCCGATGGCAAGGGTTTCTCCGACGCCTAAGTGGGAAAAGCAAAACAAGATAATTTTGTAATACGATCGTTAACTGGACAACGATCGCTTGTTCAATAGGAAAACGCTATGTCAGAACCAGTTTCCAGATCGGTTCATCAAACCGTTCACAATTTGCTTACATTACTCGCACAGCAAGGAGATCCCAAAGCGATTGAAGCGCTCAAGAACTCCAACGAGCTTGATATCGTTGACGATATAGAGGGTGAGGATGATGATGTTCGGATAGTCGTTATGCAGTCAGATGGAGAGTATCTAGTCACCCAGCACGGGACTAGCTTTGTACCCAAAGAAGAGGAAAAAGAATAGCTCACAATGTAGCAAAGCGATCGCACCATTCTAAAATTCGATTCCACGCCCACCAAGCATCGGTATCTTGCATTTGGCGTTGGTTCGCTTTGCTACTGATGTAGCCTACGTGACCGCCATAACGAGTTAGCATCAAGTCGATGTGGGGATTGCTGGCACAAGCTGCTTTTAAGTCGGGTACGAGGGTTGGGTCAAATAAAGGATCGTCTTCGGCGTAGATAATTAGCGTGGGTTTATTTAAATGGGGCAAGATGGGCAGGGCGCTACTTGCCTGGTAATAAGCTTCCACCGATGGGAAACCCAAACGTTCGATTACCAGTTCGCGGTCAAAATCGGCTATGCTGTTCGCCCGTTCGATGGCAGCGGGGTCGATTGCCTCTGGGTGAAGATTGTACAGCCGCCATGCTAGTTTTTTGAGTGCGCGCGCGATCGCTCGCTCCAAATACTTCCCTACCGGATGCTTAACTAAATAAGAAAGCGAACGATTAGAATCCAAACTGGGACAAATTACCGCCGCACCAGCAATATCTTCAGTAGTGAGTGGGAAATGGGGAACAAGTCCCGGTGAGAAGAGATTTTCCCCTGGTGGTTTCACTCCCCAAAGCGCCAGCTGTCCCCCCAAAGAAAACCCGGTAAACCAAAAGGGTGCAGGACAACCCATCGCCTTCGCCTCGGCAGCAATGCAAACAAAATCTTCTCCCTCGTACAAGCCATCGGAAGTCAAGGTGGGAGATAAAACCGCTGTTTTACCGTGGGCCCTCCAGTCAAATAAAACCACCGCATAACCCTTAGCAAACGCCTTGCGTCCCAGCAGTCTCAGAAACCACTGGTTATCCAGAGAGCCGGTAATTCCATAAGTGCCGACAATTGTGCCGCGCGGGTTGTCTGGGATGGCAACAATGCCAAAAATCGGCACACCGCCAGCACCTGTAAAGATTTTCTCCTGATAAGGCGGCTCTGGGTCTTGTAGGGTTGCTTCCCAGTTGCGACTTGCCCGCAGCGCGCTGTAAAGCGTTATTGCCAGACCGTTCCTCAGCCACCTGGGTGGAGAGTAAGGAAGATGGGACATTTTGCAGGTAAGGACGAAACGCCAATCATGATAGTTTGAATTGAGAAAAACTGAAAATTTTTCACAAAATCTGAAGCTTTTGGGGTGCAAACGCCGGAAACTATTGCCAAGCCTCGAAAAGCCAGCCGATCAAACCCGGGAAATAGCGTTTTAGCACCTGGGTGATTTGAGCGATCGCATCCGGAAATACCTCGGAGCGATCCTGTATAATTCCTCTAATAGTCTGGCGCATCACTTTCGCCGGGTCAGTTACCCACCGTTCTGGAATACCCTCTAACCCCTGAGCTAAAGTACCATAACTTTCTGATTGCAAAATAGGAGTGCGACTGAAAAAAGGATAAACAGCCGTCACTTTAACATTATAAGCTTTGACTTCATTTAATAGCCCTTCACTGAACCCCCGCAAGCCAAATTTACTCGCACTATAATGCGCCATTCCCGCTGGTGCTATCCACCCGGCGAGGGATGAAATATTGACAATATGACCTTTTTTACGGGCAATCATATCAGATGCAAACATGGCGCTTAATCGCATTGGAGTCAGGAGGTTTACTTGCATCAACTGTTCCCATTTTGCCAAAGGAACTTCATCCATGCGTCCGAACAACCCGATCCCAGCATTGTTAATTAAAACATCAACGGGGATACCCAAGGCTTTTACCTGCTGGTAAAGGGTTTGACAGCCTTCTAGAGAAGACAGATCGGCGGCGATGCCAGCGATTATCTCACCCGTTTTGACTTCATATTGAATAGTTTCAGCTTGTTTTTGCAGAATATCTAGCTCTAAATCGGTCAGGATTAATCGGCTACCCGCCATCAATAATTGTCGGGTGAGTTCTTGTCCAAATCCTCCCGCAGCACCTGTAATTAGTACTACTGCATTTTGTAATTGGGTCATCTTCTGTTTGGTAGCAGCTCAAATTTTAGGCGACCTGAGTATGGTTAAAAGTAACAGCCACCAAGGTATCTTAAGATCGGGCACGAGTCCGGCATACTTTCTCAGTGCTGGTAAGGCAGAGGGTAGCAGGAAACGCAGAGAGCGTAACGAGACAGGACTTTCGCCATTTTGGTCTACCAATCCATATTCTTGTGCCAGTTCTGCGACAATTTGCACCCGACCTGTCCGACGCATCACCGTGGAGTCTGCGGCTAAAGCTGCGATCGCACGTCCCGTCAGTAAGGGCGTTTCCCAGTTATAACGCTCTCGGATCGCGGCGCTGCCTTGGTCATGCACATTGCTGGCATTCATTTCATCTGCCAAAAGGGAGATATGTTCAGTGCCGACAATTCCAGGCCAAATCGAGAGCGAGGCTACATTATGGGGCTTTAGCTCAAGAGCCATATCAGCAGCTAAGCGATCGCACGCGGACTTGCCCGCCCCGTAGGCAACCCCGAAAATATACGATAGCCCCCCCCAAGAGGAGATGGTGCAAATCAGTCCTTGCTGGCGCTGGGTCATCATTTGAGCCGCATATACGCTGGCGATGTAGTGGCTGCGAAGACCGACGTTATTGCATTTATCCCATAAGCTGAGGTCGCATTCCCAGAATGGTTTGCCGTAACTATTCTTTAACGCTTGCACTGCTGCGTAAGCATTATTCACTAACAAGTCAAGCTGTCCCTGCTCATCTTGGATGCGCTGGAACAGCAAACTTACTTGCTCGTCGTCGCTATGGTCTACTTGGATCGGGATACAAACGCCACCGACTGATTCGACAAGTGCTTGCGTCTCTATGAGACTGCCTGAGATATCATCTTGGGAGGTGTTAAGACTGCGACCCGTAATATAGACTGTTGCGCCTGCTTCACCCAGTCCAATCGCAATTCCCTTGCCTAGACCCCGCGTTGCACCTGTAACTAATGTGACTTTGCCTTCAAGCGGTTTCATAATTTTTTTCAGACTTCAAACACCAAGCGAGAAAGCGTTCTGTGTAGTATAAAGCTAATTGATTGTTCACGCCATTGAAAACTGGATCAAAGGCGTGTTCGGCGCCGGGAATTTCCAGCCAAATTGCTAGATTTCCAGTTGCTTGCAATTGCTCGTAGAGTTGGCGTCCAAACTTGGCCTTGACAATGTGGTCGCGACCTGGATAGACGAGCAAAGTGGGGGGAAGATTAGGTTTGACGTAACTGATGGCAGATGCTTTGCGGTAAACTTCTGGAAGTTCGTCTGGGGTTCCTCCCAAAAAAGCCCGCAGGATGGCACGGACGTCGAGAGGGTCTGGAAAGGGCAGATCGTAGTATCCTTCGGTGAGGTTAACTGGCGCATAGTAGTTTACTACTGCCCGCACGGGGATTGTAGTGGGATGATAAGCAGTTAGCATGGCTAAATGGGCACCTGACGATCGCCCGATGACAGCAATGCGATCGCTATCCACTTCTAATTTTTCCCCATGGCTTTGAATATAGGATAGACCAGCACTTACATCTTCAAGTTGAGCTGGAAAGCGATATTGAGGCGCATGGCGATAATCAATAGTAACAACGGTATAACCCCGATCTGCCATGTAGCGACTGAATGTCTCATCGCTATCGGGACTGCCTGCTTGCCAAGCGCCCCCGTAAATGGTAACCAGGGTGGGGTATCTCCCTATTTTTGGGGGTCGGTAAACATTCAGTTTCAGTTCCACCCCATCCGGGTTAGCAAATACAATACCTCGGTCAATGCGAACTTCGCCAATGGGAATCGAGAAAAAGGCATCTGCTAGGACAAAGGGGTGAAAACGTAGTTTTTCCCGTTCAGATGCAGGAACTGCCGCTAAATAATCTTTCCCCAGAACCGTTTGCATTTGGGTAGCTATCTGTGCATTGGTTGCGGGCAATTGGATTAGGGGGAGTAGACTCAGCCATAGAGCCAGGAGGCTGCAAAGCAAGGGGATAGTAGAAAGCCCGGTTGGCTGTAGTCTCAAGATAGCTAATACGAGTGCGATCGCATTCCCACTCGCGAGCCAAGGACTTAGCTCTGTAGCTCCTACTGTCAAAGGAAACAGAAAAAAGGTGGGCGCTGGTACGATAATCCAAAGGCTGAGAAATAAGCCGATTGCACTCAGAAGCCAAGGGACGAACAGCGAAGCGAGAAACGCCCCCAATAAGGCTAACTTTTTGCCGTTGTGACGGTTGGGTTTAGACATCTTACCCGGTTTCAACTCTGGGTCTTGTAGCGTTGCTTCCCAGTCGCGACTTGCCCCCAGCGCGCTGTCAAGCGTTATTGCCAAACCGTTTCTGGGCCACCTGGGTGGAGAGTAAGGAAGATGGGGCATTTTGCACGTGACAACTACTAGGGGCGTGACGGGACAAAACCCCGATCATTAGAGTTTTACTCCAGAAAAACGGAATATACTGCACCAAATCGGCAGTTTTTGGCGCTCATACGCCAGAAACTATTGCCTAGTCTGGATTTTCCCCCTTTCGGATCCATCCGAGTTCGAGCAACTACCAAGTCAGCTCAGGGACTGCTGGCGAATTGCGCCAAAAACGCAGTGTACTTCGCGCTTTATCGGCAAAGCTGTACAAACTGTCAGCAAAAGTCCACCAATTTTAGTAATTTTTTAGAATCGTGCTTATAATCTGTACAGGAAACTTTGCCACTTGCAACAGTTCCTTATCGAACCTTAAAAAAACTTCACTCAAAGCTGTTTAATGATGCCTCGCATACTTGTTATCGACGACGATCGTGCCATATCAGAATTAGTAGCCGTCAACCTGGAAATGGCTGGATACGATGTCAGCCAAGCAGAAGATGGCATTAAAGGTCAGGCGTTGGCGCTCCAGATCCAGCCAGACCTGATAATTTTAGACTTGATGCTGCCTAAAGTAGATGGATTCACGGTTTGTCAGCGCCTGCGCCGGGATGAGCGGACTAAAGATATCCCGGTGTTGATGCTGACGGCTTTAGGCCAAACTCAAAATAAGGTGGACGGCTTTAATGCCGGTGCGGATGACTACCTCACCAAGCCATTTGAAGTCGAAGAAATGCTGGCACGGGTGAGGGCGCTGCTGCGACGCACCGACCGCATTCCTCAAGCTGCCAAGCATAGCGAAATCCTGAATTACGGTCCGTTGACCCTGGTTCCAGAACGCTTTGAAGCCTTATGGTTCGGTCATACGATCAAACTGACTCACCTAGAGTTTGAATTGTTACATTGCTTGCTTCAGCGTCACGGTCAAACCGTTTCTCCCAGCGAAATTCTTAAGGAAGTTTGGGGCTATGACCCAGATGATGATATAGAAACGATTCGCGTGCATATCCGACACTTGAGAACCAAGCTCGAACCCGACCCGCGTCACCCGCGCTACATTAAGACCGTCTACGGTGCAGGTTACTGTCTGGAGTTACCCAGTCGGGAACAAGTAGCCGCGGCGGATGTGGGTTCGACGGTTGAATAGATCGGGATTTACACGTAGATTCCGCTTATGTTTAGGTGATGATTTTTTATGATTGATTAACTATACGGAGAAAATGCCAGGATTAGATTGTTCATCTAATCCTGGCATCTGATTATCAAAGGGTACTGCTACAGAAACCCGGTTTTTTGGCAAAACCGGGTTTCTTAAATTAAGGGGCGAGGGCATTACCTCGGAGTAAGCTAGCAATCGTCTTGGCAGTAATCTTCATTTGGATCAAAGGATTTGCAGGCACTACCGTCTTATAAAGGTAACTATCAAACGTGAGGCGCTGCACGTCCATGTCGGCGCACATTTCCACAAACGCTTCCCGCGTGGCGTCGGAACGGTAGAATACCCGTTGCAGGATATCCAGCACCACGTAAGTCATGCCGTATTTCTTATCCCAACGCTTCAGGTAAACTTTGAGTTCGTCTGAGGTGGGAATGCGCGCGCCGTTGTTGGAAAATTCTACAATCGTTTCGGCGCACATCCGTCCCGACTTGGCGGCGAAGTATATTCCCTCACCCGATGATTTGGTGACGTATCCGGCGGCGTCGCCAACCAAGGCAACGCGACCGACGACGCGGCGGGGTCTGGGATGTTCGGGGATGGGGTGCGCTTCGACTTTGATAATTTTACCGCCAACCAGTTTCCGGGCAGCACGGGCGCGAATCCCTGCTTGTAGGTCTTTGATAATCGCTTTGTTGACCTTCATCGTGCCGGTGCCGACAGCGACGTGGTCGTATTTGGGGAATACCCAGGCGTAGAAGTCGGGGGAGACGTCGTTACCGACGTACATTTCTGCCAGGTCTTGGTAGTAGTCCATTTTGTCTTCTGGCAGGCGGATGCGCTCTTGGAACGCGATCGCATAGTTATAATCCCCGGCATCGATGGCTTTGGCAACGCGGGAATTCGCTCCATCGGCACCAATTACCAGATCGACTTGTAAGGTTTTATTCTCCCCTTCTATGCTGCCATTTGAGTGGTCGGCGTAATGGAGAGTGTAAGCACCGTTATTGCTTGTGGGAATATCGAGTTTATAAAGCGTGCCGTTGATTAGGTGCGCGCCGAGAATGGCTGCGCGATCGCGCAGGAACCCATCCAGCACCTCGCGACGGCACATGCCGATATATTCTTCTTCTTTTTCTAGATTGATATCAACCTCAATATTCGACGGCGAGATCATCTTCATTTTTCTCACCCGCCGGTCGATAATTTCCGGCGGTAGGTCGAACTCGCTCACCATGCACAAGGGAATCGCTCCGCCACAGGGCTTGGCGTTGTCCAGCTTGCGCTCGATTAAATACGTCTCAATTCCAGCTTTGGCAAGCGTTTCGGCAGCACAGGAACCCGCTGGTCCCCCTCCTACAACAGCAACCCGTAGTGACAAAGGTTTTCTCCCAATCGCTTCAAGCTACAAGGTGAGATGGTATCACGGAGTTTGAGTCTGGTTGGCACTGACTGGGCTGGATATGAAGAAATTGCTACAGACTTTAACACTTCTTAAGATACAACCGGGAACTGGAGACTGGGGAATGCTCGATGCACTTTGCCCGCAGCTGTCTTTACGGGAAATTTATGAAGTTTCTGCTTAAGTAAAATTAACGAAAGCTAGTATTCATCAGCACTTTCACTGAGATCGCCCTGGGATTTTCCCGGTCTAATTACTTAAAGATTGGGTAAATCTAACGAATATACGTAAAAAAAATCATCAGGGTATGCCAAATTAGATTTAAGGGATAAATCACAAGTGACCGAGAGATTAACAAGAGCTGTAAAAAGTGCGTGCATCTTGTTAAGCGGTCAACTATCAGAGCAATAACTAATGATGACGGATTCGCTCTCCGTCCGCTCTGAAAGTACAGGTTTTTGGCATCTACAGAATACGCGATAGTTCCTTGGTTCTAATTCGGTGAATTGCTGTGGCAATTTCACCAGGATTTATTTGAACGTGGCGGGAGAGATACCATGTCCAAATGATTCCGAATGTCAAACTTTACATCTGGGGTAAAACCAGTAATTATGTCTATTACAACTTTTGTGAAAAAATTATTGATGGCTGCTGCTGGAGCAACATTTCTATCCCTGGGAGCTTCTTTAGCTAAGGCTCCCCCAGCCGAGGCGGCAATTTTATCAGTGGATGATTCGGGTTCCCGGATAAGTGGGTCGAACACGATTTCTAATCTCGGTTTCAACATGGTTGCGGTTCCCAATGGTCCCGAACCATTGTTTTCCAACCTATCCAGTCTTTCGTCACCATTGGGCACCCTAAGCTTCAGCTCTCCTGTTAATAAACTAGGGATTGGTAACGGCTGGGCAACTTGGAGCAATGGCTATACAGGCGAGGTATACTTTAACGACGGTAGTACGACCACAACGATTACACTGCCCTCGTTGATTGGTGCGTTCGATCTTTACGTGGAACCAAACGTGTTTAGTTTATTTGAGATTAAAATAACGGCGATTGGTGGAACTACGACAACTCTGTCGCAGTTTGTTAACGGTTTCGCAGGTGCAAAATATTTCGGGTTCTACGCTACTGACGGAGATCAAATTTCCAGCATCACAATCACTGATAAATCTGGTAGTGCTGGTGGTTTTGCCTTCGGTCAGATGTATCTAGCCCAACAAATCCAAGCCGTTCCCGAACCAGCTTCGGCGATCAGTTTGCTAGCCGTCGGTGCAATAGCTGCCACTTCGGGATTAAAGCGCAAGCAGCAACATCAAGGTTAAGGTTAATAAACCGCTAGAGCTGCTAGGGATTTAAATCCCATGGCTTTTAGCTAAAGTCAGTTGAAACAAACTAAAAACCAAGTTCAGAAATTGAGGAGTGAAGGTTTGTAGTTCTGATGTAGAGACGTTACATATAACGTCTCTACATTTTTGGCGTTCAAATGCTACTACAAATTCATGCTGAGAATTCGCAGAATTAATCTTCTTGATTTGCTTGCCCGACAAGTTGCGTTCGCGAAGCGTGCGGTCGGCATATCGCTTCTATCAAAGCCTATCAGCGGTATATTTCGCCACATAAGGGCTTTGACTGCGCCCACAGGGTGCTGTATGGCGGCGAGTCTTGTTCTGGGTATGTTAAACGCGCGATCGCTCAAAAAGGCTTGCTAGAAGCTTTGAGCAGCGCCAGGGAACGCTTTCAAGCTTGTAAACGAGCAAGTCTCATCCTCCGGTCTCAGCAGTCAGAAGACTCCGAATCCGAGACAGGAAATCACAAGAATTCACAAAGATCGGCAAATAATTGCCAGAATCCTGCGCATCTGTGCGATTGCACCCTGTTTGGCTGCGAGACTGCCAGCGCCATTCCAGATTGCTCCCTTGCCGATTGCGGTTCTTTGGATGGCGCTAGCTGCGATTGCGCTGCCGCAGGTTTGGCAATTCTGTCTCCTCGCTTTCTCAGCTACAAGCTATACAACAAACGCCCCCAACTGTGATATCGTGTCCGGTAGTATCGGTTGGGTTAGGCTAGCAGGTGAGCTTCTTTTCTAGGTTCATCGTGGGTAAAGTCTGATTTGGTTGTCGGGACACGGCGTAAGATCTTCTTTTCGTTAGCAGCAAAGCCTACTTATGCCGTGTCCCTACGCAATTGGATATTTTTGTTGATCCCAATTAATGCGATCGCAAAACAGATTGTGACCGTTAAGGGTGCGGAATGTGGGTTCTTTAGCAGTAATGCTGTTCGCTCGTAGTTCCAAATGCTAGTTCCCAGGTTGAACCTGGGAACTAGAGCAAAAAGGCTCTGCCTTTGCCACATAAGGGCTTTTCTGGCGCTTTACCATAACTTCTCGCCCAGTAAGGCATCAATATCCAGGCTAAACATCCATTCATCAGGAAACTGTACCTTTGGATAATCTTCCCTTGCATCTGTAAGTGCATCTTCCCAGCATTTGGCAAATACCTCGACCAAGTAATTTCCCAAGCTGGGAGATTGTTCTAATAAGTCTAAAATCTGTCTGCGTTGCTCTCGAATTGTCAGTTCCCAACCCGGATATTCATCAGTAAATTCGACATAAATTCGCTTGAGCAAGTGGTTGATAAGTAGTCTTAAGCGGTTTTTCAATTCCCGTTTGTCCCGTCCCGCCAAGCCTTCTATCTCCTCGCTCAAACTGTTAATATCAATCTCAGCGAAGCGACCTGTTTTTAATTTGGCTACGGTATCTTCACACCATGCCACAAAGTCGCGAGCGTATAACAGAGATTGCGTAACAATCTGTGTCATCTTGTTTCTGCGCTCAAACTTTAATCAACAATTTCGCCCACTAGATTGTGCGACGATCGTTCTCTACAGACGATTTGGCTGGGGTGTTCATGCCAAACTGACTCAATTCTACTTTCTCGGAGCTTTTGCCAGCCACAAGTCCCTCACTCGAGAACCAATAGCTGATTTACATTTTTCCTGACTTTGCACCTAGTCGGACTCACCGATCGGGTAATAAAAGATGCAAAAATTTTTCCTAATATGGTATAAACTACAGTAAGTCCAGCAATTAACTGGGGATTTGGCAGAACTGGGAGCGCTTAATCGTAAGTTGAGCCGAAGTTTGGTGTCCTTTAATACCCGGTGAATTGGACTTACTGCGATTACAGAACGGGTTATTAGAGGTTTTGCCTGTGGGCATTGTTGTTGAGAAGGTATCAAAACACTTCGGTAGTTTCCAAGCCGTAGACGATGTAAGCTTGGAAATCAAATTCGGTTCCCTGGTAGCCTTGCTTGGGCCATCGGGGTCGGGAAAGTCCACCCTGTTGCGGTTAATAGCCGGTTTGGAAATGCCGGATACTGGCAGAATATTGCTCACTGGCAAAGATGCTACCAATCAAAGCGTACAGGAGCGCAACATCGGGTTTGTGTTCCAGCATTACGCTTTATTCAAGCACATGACCGTGCGTCAGAATATCGCATTTGGGTTGGAAATTCGCAAAGCAGCCAAAGCCAAGACCCTGGCGCGGGTGGAGGAATTACTAGAACTCGTGCAGTTGTCGGGATTGGGAGATCGCTACCCATCCCAACTATCTGGAGGTCAGCGTCAGCGGGTGGCTTTAGCGCGGGCATTGGCGGTTGAACCTAAAGTTTTGTTGCTAGATGAACCATTTGGCGCATTAGATGCTAAAGTCCGCAAAGACTTGCGCGCTTGGTTGCGTCGCCTGCACGACGAAGTCCACGTGACTACAGTATTCGTCACCCACGACCAAGAAGAAGCAATGGAAGTTTCCGATGAGATTGTGGTGATGAATAAAGGGCGCGTCGAACAGGTGGGGACGCCAGCAGAAATTTACGACCATCCCGCTTCGGCGTTTGTCATGAGTTTTATCGGTCCAGTAAACGTATTGCCAAGTACATCGCGCATGTTTGCAGGGAATGGGTTTGAATCAGCGCAACCGGAAATATTTTTACGACCTCACGATATTTTGGTGCAAAGAGAACCAAACGGCACGACGGTAGCGGCGAGAGTGAGTCGTTTGATTCATTTGGGATGGGAAATTCAGGCGGAATTAACTTTAGATGATGGTCAAGTTTTGACCGCGCATTTGACCAGAGAGCGCTTCGATCAGTTAAAGTTGGAACCGCAAGAGCGAGTGTATGTAAAACCCAAGGATGCCAAGTCTTTTCCCCTGTATTATTCGATTTAGTTGGGTGGATATAGTTGGGCGGGCAATACTACCCACCCCACAAGAAAAGTAATCTGATTGTGGGGTAGGCATCTCGCCTGCGCTGATGCTCCAAGTTTCAGTTTTGCAGAGTAAGATGCTAGCGTGTGGACTCAGATTTAAATGAAAACTTTAACTGAGGTATTCCGCTTTCGTTTAAACGACCTTTAATGATATTTGCAACTTCGATGTCTGACATATTATCTTTAGGGCAAAATGGAATATCTGCTTTCCACTTCCCATTTAAAGTGATAGTCAGCTGAGCAGGGACTAACACTTTCCTCGCTGAAACATTGTATTGAGTTACGTAACTTTCATCTGCGTTAAGCTTGCTAATGGCTAATAGCTAATTGGTAATTGGAGTAAAATGCGATGCACTATTGAGAATTACCGATTACCCCAGTCAGAAACCCGGTTTCTAACGCCGGATTTTTCCGATCACCAAAGTTTCTTTGCGGTCAAACGCCGGATTTTTCCGCTCACCAAAGTTTCTTTGTCCTTGGATGTAGCTAGCAACTTGAGTTAATAGTATAAGTTTAATCGCAGCAAACACATTGGCAATCAGAGATTTCACGTAGTCTAAAAGAACGCTGCCAATTTAACCTAAATTTTCCTGGGCGAGAAGCGATCGCATCCAATCCATCTCCGCTTCAGAAAATACCGGAGGCGGCGGCATTTGACTGTAATCAATCGAAAGATCGTAAGCTGCCTCATCATAAATTGCATTCAAAGCGGTGGGAAGATCGAGGGGAATATCGGCGTCCGGTTCCCGTAACGGAACTGGTAGAATCGGTAAGGAATCTTGTAACAAAATAGGCCAAATTTCTACAATCCCAGATTGAGCGCGAGTCAGGGTAATTAAATAACTCGCATTTGGCAGACGCGGATGGTTAAAAGGACGAGTTCCCCGCCATAATAAGTCTATTTCAATCAGATGTACGTTTGCTTGGTAGAGACGCTGACGTTTTTGCCGATAAGCAGTTAATCCCGGTTCTCGCTTATTGACAGGGGAGAGAATTTCAATACAGCTTACAAGGATATTTTTAGCAGTATCTCGGATTTCGATGCTGGGAATTCTTACTTCAACTGGCTGCAAAACTGGTAACTTTAAAGCAGCAGGAGTCGTCGCAGTTGCAGCAGAGCTACCAAAGGGTAAATTAATAGATTGAGTCTGCTTTTTATGAAGGATTTCCACATGGGGGTATAGAATCCCAATTTCTGTTTCCGGTGCGGTATCTTCCACCAAATAAATTTCTAATCTTGCCGTATATCGGGGACGGAGTTTGGGGACTAACATCTGCCGAATTTTATTCGCCAAGGCATTATGCACGTCAGACCAAAGGTAACCTTCGAGGTAAGGGTTCATACCCGGAAATGGAGATGGCATGAGAAGTTGTGGCGATACTAAAATTATTTTATTCTGCTGGCGGCGCGCTCTGCTGCTATACTCAGGGGCAGGTTTATGTAAACTATCTGCGAGTATCTCAAAATAGTCTGTAAAACCCGCCCCTACTCAGAACTAACTTTGGCGCAAATAGTACCCATGCTTTGGTTACCCGGATCTAAATCATTTCGTTCCCTAGTTCAATTTCTCGGTTTGTTCTGTCTCTGTTTGTTGCTGGTCACGAGTTGCGGTAGGCGTCCCTCCGCTAATGCACCCACTCCCGCGACGGGAAGCAATTCGGGGCGCGTTACAGTCGGGATGACGATTAAACCGCGCACTCTCGATCCGGCGGATGCTTATGAACTAGCATCGAGTACCGTACTTTATAGTTTGGGCGATCGCCTCTACTCCTACAAGTTGGGAACCACCCAACTCGAACCCCAACTCGCCACCGCCCTCCCCAAAATCAGTCCCGATGGCAAAACTTACACTATCCCCCTGCGTCAGGGCGTTGTTTTCCACGACGGGACGCCTTTTAACGCCCAAGCAATGGCGTTTTCCCTCGATAGATTTATGCAAAATGGCGGTAAACCCAGTTCGCTAATAGCAGATTTAGTTGAATCTGTCAAGGCTTCGGGAGAATACGAACTGACAATTAAACTGAAAAATGCCTTTGCGCCGTTTCCGGCAGTGTTATCCTATTCGGGTTTGTGCGCGATTTCGCCGAAAGCTTACGAGATTGGTGGCGGGAAGTTTAATCCGACGAAATTTGTCGGCACGGGGCCTTATAAATTGGTAGAATTTAATCCCAATTTGATTCGCTTGGATGTTTTTGACCAGTATTGGGGCGAAAAACCGCCGAACAAAGGGATAGACTTTCAATTTTTAACGAGTTCGGCGAACTTATTTAATGCATTTCGCACGGGTGCGATCGATATTGCCTATCAAAGTTTAGATCCGGATCAGATTGCCAAGCTGCAAGCGGATGCGGCGTCGGGAGGTTGGCAGGTATTGGAGACCAAGGGGAACGTGGTTAATTATATGGTATTGAATACCAAGTCGGAACCTTTGAATAAAGTCGAGACCAGACAAGCGATCGCCTCCCTCCTCAACCGTCCTTTAATTGTAGAGCGCGTATTGCGAAACCAAGGGGAACCCGCCTACAGCATGATTCCCAACACCTTCGACGTTTCCAAACCAACTTATAAAGACGCTTACGGGGATGGAAGTAATATCGCCAAAGCAAAAGAATTGCTAACCAAGGCAGGATTTTCTCAAGCGAAACCTTTAAAGATAGAAGTTTGGTATCCTTCCGCATCGACAATTCGCCAGCAAGTTTCCAGTACCTTGAAAGAATACGTCAAGTCGCAATTAGCAGGCGTTGTTGAGATCGAACCTCGTTCGGAAGAGTCTGCTAGTTTCTTTGCCAATATTCGCAAAGGAGTTTATCAAGCAGCATTGGTGAATTGGTATCCCGACTTCTCCGACGCCGATAACTTTATTCGACCGTTTTTAAAGTGCGAAAAAGGTACGGCGAAGACGGGGTGCGAGAAAGGCGGGAGTCAGAATCAGGGGTCATTTTATTATAGCGATCGCATGAACCAACTCATCCAACAGCAACTCGGCGAACAAAATCCCCAGCAACGACAGCAAATCTTTGCCGAAATTCAAGACATCATGGCGAAAGATGTTCCCATCATTCCTTTGTGGCAGACCAAAGACTACGCCTTCGCCAGAAAAGGGTTGCAGAATGCTCAATTAGATCCAATTGTGCAGCTTCCCCTCTGGAAAATTCAAAAAGGAGCATAGTTTTACCAATAACACCAAATCCTACTCAACCACCCCTCTTCTTTCTTCCTCTGTGTTCTCTGTGTCTCTGTGGTTTAATCATTCAGATGCAACCGGAAACGATATCGCATTGAACTAAACTCGCCCCGATGTAGCGATCGCGCTTACAGGAATATCGATGATAAATTCCGTACCCTCTCCTGGGGTAGAAAAACACGTTAAATTTCCCCCGTGTTTTTCTACCATAATTTGATAGCTGACGAACAAACCCAAACCCGTGCCATAACCCACGGGTTTTGTCGTGAAAAACGGTTCAAAAACTTTTGAAAGCACATCCTCCCCTATCCCACAACCATTATCCGCGATGCGAATTCTGACCAAGTCTGAGTCAATCGCTTCAGTACGGATGCGAATTGTAGGTAATTTCTTCTGGGAACTTCCTGTCTCATTACCATTTTCCAAAGCATCAATCCCATTATTCAAAATATTCAAGAAAACCTGATTGACTTCGCCAGCGTAACAGGTAACTTTGGGAAGCTGACTATATTCTTTGATTAGTTCAATACCCCCTGACTTGAGTCGATGCTGCAAAATCAGTAATGTAGACTCAATTCCTTCATGGATATCCACTGGTTTCAGCGACGCTTCATCGAGTCGGGAGAAGTTCCGCAAGCTGAGGATAATATCGCGGATGCGGTTTGCTCCTACTTTCATCGATGTCAGCATTTTTGGCAAGTCTTCGGCGAGGAAATCTAGCTCTATTTCTTCTATTTTTGCTTGAATTTCCGCCACTGTTTCGGGATATTCCTGCTGGTATAAACCAATCAGTTCTAACAATTGTTTAACCGATTGATTGGCGTGTTCGAGATTGCCGTATATAAAATTAATCGGGTTGTTAATTTCGTGGGCGACTCCCCCGACAATTTGTCCTAAACTGGACATTTTTTCGCTCTGAATCATTTGAGCTTGAGTCCGTTGAAGTTGGTCTAAAGCTTGATATAACCGCGCATTTTTTTTATTTAATTCTTTAGTCCGCTGTGACACTTGCGTTTCTAAATTTGCATATAGGAAAGCATTCTCTAACGAAATTGCTGCTTGGGAAGACAGGATTTTTACAATTTGCATCCTTTCGGGAGTAAAGGCACCAACAATTAAATTATTATCCAAGTATAAAATTCCTATGAGGTGACCTCGATTGATTATGGGAGTACACAAAAGCGATTTTAAATTATTCGCAGCGATGTAGCGATCGCGGATAAATTCATCTGACTTAGCTGCATGACTTAAAACTAAATCCTGACGCAAGCGAGCGACATAATTAATTGCCGTTACTGGCAATTCATCAAACTCGTCAACGGGAATACATTGGTGCAAAACTATCTCTTTTTCGTCTGCCGATGCACCAGCAGCGACGATAAGTTTTTCGTCTCTGGATAAGATGAGAAATCCTTTTTCCGCTCCAGCATTTTCAATCAGCGCCTGCATCAAAGCAGTCATTAATTTTTCCAGTTCAATTTCACTGGAAATCGCTTGCGAGGATTTGATTACTGTTACTAAATCGAAAACCACTGAATTTTCTAAACTGGTTGATGTGACGCTTCTTACAGACGTTAATGCAATCGTCCCATTTGTGATTTGGTTATTGTTTTGACGGGTCAAAATCGGAGCGAGAAGTTGGGGATATTTGCGTTCTAAGTCCTCAATTTTAGCTTTCGCTCCCCAACGGGAATAACAATAGTAGGCATCGATTAAATAAGTTTGGGCGATTTTATCCTTACCCCATTGTAAGTAAAATTTGGCAGCCAATTCGTTAGCTAAAGCTTCTTCGTTGACGTATTCGTTTTCTTTTGCTCCTTTGATTGCGCGATCGTATAAATCCATTGCTGCGACATTTTCACCTAAAACCCGGTGTTTTTCCGCTTCTACTAAATGAAATTTGTGCAGAAAATTGCTCGGAGCATAGTTTGCCCAATCCTGCATCTTTCTTTGGTTTGATTCAATTTTTTCGAGCAGAGGAGACTGTGGGGATGAAGATGTATCGCAATACAAAGCCAGTCTGGTTAAAGAATCATAAAAATTAACCAAAGGTACGACTATTTGTCCTGTCACTCCTGAAACAGCATTTTCTGCTAGTTGGGCATTTTCCCACGCTTGTGGAAACGCGCCAAACAAATAGCAAAGAAGCAGTTTGCACGCATAAAAATATGAAAGGGCATTGAGATCCTTCGCTTGTTGGTGCAAAGGTAACATTTGATTCTCGTCGTAAGCTTCCCCTACTAAATAGCAGGGATTTTCGGCTTTTCCTAGCAAGTTAAGAGTTGTTTGCCAATAAATTTGATGATAAGTTAGCGTAGCTGTTTGCTTGATTTTACCCAGTGCATCAGCGTAGGAAACCATTTCTGTTTCCAACGCCCCAAGTGAGTTACCTACCCAAAAAGAATGGTAAGCATAAATAAAAGCACAATAGCCAGAAAATTCTAAATCTCCAGTTTCTAGTCCGCTAGCATAACCTTCTAGCAAAGGTGACAAACTTTGAGCTAGACTATCTTGCCAATGACCAATCGTGCCAAAAAATATATCAATCACCTTGGCTTTAAATTCTTTGGCATTTAATTGTTCTAACAAATTCAGACCCAGTTTGCCGAATTGATAGCCTAACTCGATATTCCCCTCGATACAAACAATCATTCCATACAACGAATAAGAATAGGGTGAAGCGGGAGAATTGCCAAAATTAAACGATAATTTAACCAGGTTAAATATGATGAAAGGCAACAAGTTAGGAGCTACTTTATAAGCAGCAGTAACCACACCGAACAGTAGCCGCATAGCAGCCAGCTTATCCGGATCGGTCATGGGGGGTAAATAGGTTAAATCCTCGATTGATTTTCCGGCTAAAAAAGTGGCGATCGCTGTTTTTTCTACCTGAATTTCCGCCTCTATATTCTCTGGTTCTGGAAAACTAATTCCGACCCGTTCTAAAACAGAAATTGCTAAATTTAATGCCTCAATTTGTTGACCATGAACAGTGAGAGCTACAATTTTAATTTCATATACTTTCAGGGCGTCCAAGAGGGTTTCTGCTTGTTGCAGAACGATTTCCACCCATTGATTCATCTGGTCAAACTCGCCGCATAGATAGGCTGCTTCTGCGATTGATTCAGACAAAGCTAGAGTTAATCGATAATCAGTTTGCCAACTGTTTGGCGCGAGCAATTGCCAGCCAAAGGTAAAATACTTACGCGCCGCCTCATAAGCTGTTGCTGCCTTAGCTTTGCGTCCGGCTAATAAATTCAACTGCGCTAATCGATCTTGTTCCCTGGGAGAGGCAATCAACTGCCGACCGTAATTCAAATGGTTGACAATTTCAAATATGTTTTCTTCCCATTCTGCTTCAGGGGTATGGGTTAACAGCAATCGCCCAATTTTTAAGTGAGTGGCTTGTTTTTCCTGTTCGTCAATCAAACAATAAGCCGCTTGCTGCACTCGGTCGTGGATAAATTTGTAACCTGGTAATTCGGGATGGGAAATTGGTAATTGGGTATTGATGCCATCGTGGATAAAAAACTTGTAAAGATCGCCGATAGGTAAAAGTAGCCCTTCTTGTAAAGCTTGCCACAAGTTTGCGGCGGTTTCTGTTTGGGATTGTTCTGTAACAATTGCCAAGGTGTTTAAATCAAATTGATTGCCGATGCAGGCAGCGAGTTTGAGGGCGGTTTGAGTTGGTGCTGGCAGCTTCTGCAATTGACTTGCGATAAATTCTACTACGTCATCGGTGAGGGCGAGCGATCGCACTCGTCCCAAATCGCACTCCCAGCAATTATTTTCCGCATCAAAAGCAATCAACCCATCCCCATGCAATGCTTTGAGAAATTGATTGCTAAAGAAGGGATTGCCTTGAGTTTTCCCATAGACCAATTCGGTTAAAGGCATTGCCCTTTCTGTCGGACAATTGAGCGTATCGGCAATTAAATTGTTGAGGTCTGACTGGGATAGAGGCGCGAGGGTGATAGTTTCTACCTTTGTCCCACTCTTCTGGATTTCTTCTAAAGTCAATCGCAAGGGATGGGCGGGATAAACTTCATTATCTCGATAAGCTCCAATTAACAGCAAATAACGGATTTCGCTTTCGCTGCCCAGCACTTGCATTAACTTTAACGAAGCGGAATCTGCCCATTGCAAGTCATCGAGGAAAATAACCAGGGGATGTTCTGCGGTGGCGAAGACGCGGATAAATTTACCAAACAATAAATTAAACCGATTTTGAGCTGCACTTCCCGACAGTTCCACCACAGGAGGTTGCTTGCCAACGATTGATTCCAGTTCCGGTATAACTTCAATAATTACTTGAGCATTTTCTCCCAACGCGGCTAAAATTTCCGCTTTCCACCTTGCCATCTGTTCGTTACTTTCGGCGAGTAATTGCCGCATCAAATCTCGGAAGGATTGCACGAAGGCAGAAAAAGGAACGTTGCGGTTGAGTTGGTCGAATTTGCCTTTGATGAAATAACCGCGCTGGCGAAGGATAGGTTTGTGAACTTCATTCACGACAGCGGTTTTACCAATCCCCGAAAAACCAGCAACCAACATTAATTCGATTTGGGATTTTTCCATCTCCGCGTCAGAGAGTCCCCGCCTCGCCGCGTCTCTTTTTCCTGCTACTCGTTCAAAAGCCGCTAGTAAGGTTGCAACTTCCGCCTTTCTACCGTAGAGCTTTTCCGGGATCTTGACATCTTCACCGGGCTAAAGCCACGGTGATTCCAAAGATTACTCTTTGGGCTTCCTCTTTCCGCGACTCGGCTTACATTGAGGAGTTTCCTCGCCAATGCAGAGGTCGATGTCTCCAGAGGCGTTTAACGTTCCTGTGTGCCCCACAGTACGGAGTCCTTTCTCAAGTATGTTTCGTGCAGCATTCCAATCGCGGTCTTGAGTATGTCCGCAATGAGTACAAACATGTGTTCTCACACTCAAAGACTTCTTGACAACTTCCCCGCAGTTGGAACAATTTTGACTTGTGTAGTGGGGTGGAACTGCAACCGTCACCGTGCCAAATACCTTGCCAAAATACTCCAACCACTGGCGAAAAGCCGACCATGCAGCATCAGATATAGACTTAGCCAGTTTTCTGTTCTTCGCCATATTCCGCACCTGCAAGTCCTCATAGGCAACCAAGTCGTTAGACTGGACTACGCACCTTGCCAATTTCACGAGCATTGCTCTTTACGCTGCCTACTTACCTTGAGGTGTTTTCGACTCAGGCGGTTTCTCGCCTTAGCTCTGTTCTTAGAGCCTTTTTCAGTGTGAGAAAGTTTGCGTTGAAGCCGTTTCAATGCTTTTTCGGACTTTCTCAAATGACGGGGATTTTCAACAGTCTGACCATTGGAATCGGTGTAGAAGTGAGTCAGCCCAACATCAAGACCAATAGTCTTATTAGTTGGTTCTCGTTTCTCAATCCGCTCTTGAGCGATGCAAAACTGAACGTAGTACCCATCAGCCCTACGAACAACCCGGACTCGCTTAATCTGTTTCAACTGATAAAAATGCAGGTCACGAGTTCCCCACAACTTGAAACTCCCCGAATCAAAGCCATCGGTGAAAGCGATAGTTCTTCTATCCTCCGAGAGCTTCCAACCACAAGTTTTGTATTCAACAGAACCATGTGTTTGATGTTTCTTAAAGCGTGGGTACCCCTTCTTCGCTGCTTTCTTTTTGCAGTTGTCGTAGAACCGAGCAATAGCAGACCAAGCCCTTTCGGCAGAAGCCTGACGAGCCATAGAGTTGAGCTTGTTTGCCCAAGGAAACTCTCTGGCAAGAACTTTGCAATAACCACTCAGTTCATATCGTCCGATCTTTTGATTGTCCATCCAGTATCTGATGCAAGAATTGCGGATAAAACGCGCAGTACGGATGGCTTCATCAAGCCGCTCGTACTGTTGTTTTTCTCCCTCAAGTTTTGCCTCAAATACCAGCATTTTACGTTGTTGCGTTTGGTATAGATAATTCTATCATGTATGAAGAATCAAGAAAAGTCCCCCTAGAAGGGGGAGGCTTTAGACCCATTTTTTTGGTAAATTTAGCATCTGGGAACTCATGGAAAGATTTTAACTCCCAGTTAGTATTCCCAACCAGGGGACAGACCATCCAAAATCCACATCCAAGATTGCCTACCTCTGCTTTTCTCTTTCCTCTGCGTCCTCTGTGCCTCTGTGGTTCATTACCCGAGTATTCTTCCGGTGACAAGCGAGTCCGCTCTAAGTGCCATCAAACCTTACGATATTGTTTGGACAGCCAATCTCTCACCTCCTCAACCTTATGTCCCGTTCCAAAGCTTTACAGTATTACATTTTGGCGCGTTTGCTCCTAGCGCCGTTAATGATTTTGACCATCGTAACCCTGGTATTCCTCTTATTACGCGCCACACCAGGAGATCCAGTCGATGCATTACTCAGCGGTCGCGCTGCCGATGAAGCCAAGGAAGAATTGCGCCAGCGATTAGGATTGGCAGACCCATTGCTAGTGCAATACCTCCGCTATTTGGGCAAGATATTGCAATTCGATTTAGGGACATCGATTACCAGTCAGGGTCAAAACGTTTGGGAGATTATTTGGCAACATTTCCCCGCGACTTTGGAATTATCCTTATTTGGCATGACGATCGCTTTCCTTGTCGGCGTCGGCGTCGGCGCACTTTCCGCCTCGAAACCCAATTCTGCTTTCGACGCAGGCGGACGCTTATTTGGCATCATCACCTACGCCATACCTATGTATTGGTTCGGAATGATTTTGCAGTTAATTTTTTCCGTCCAACTCGGTTGGTTTCCCTTGGGTACTCGCTTCCCCCTCGCCTTAGAAGCACCACCCACAATTACCGGACTTTACGCCATCGATAGCCTGCTCAACGGCAACATCAGTCAGTTGCTGACATCGCTTTACTATCTCGCCCTCCCCAGCCTAACTTTAGGCATTCTAATCAGCGGTATATTCGAGCGAATAGTGCGAGTCAACTTAAAAGAAACCCTCAAAGCAGATTACGTAGAAGCCGCGAGAGCCAGAGGCATTGCCGAACGACGAATCCTGTTCGCCCATGCCCT
Organism: Microseira sp. BLCC-F43; assembly: GCF_041929235.1. Taxonomy (NCBI): domain Bacteria; kingdom Bacillati; phylum Cyanobacteriota; class Cyanophyceae; order Aerosakkonematales; family Aerosakkonemataceae; genus Microseira; species Microseira sp. BLCC-F43. The sequence goes on along the minus strand of NZ_JBHFNP010000207.1, from coordinate 32,527 downwards.
CAAAAATGCTTTGATTCCCGTGATTACAATTTTGGGTTTGACCTTCGCATCTTTGCTAGGCGGTGCAGTACTAACCGAAGTTACCTTTTCTTGGCCTGGATTGGGAAATCAACTTTACCAAGCCATTTCGGAACGGGACTACACCACAGTACAGGGAATCATGGTCTTTTTCGGCGCCATAGTAGTCTTCGCCAGCATATTGATCGATATCGTCAACGCTTATATAGACCCGCGCATTCGGTATTAATAACGAGAGAGGGATCGCAGATCGACTTACTCCTAGTACGCCACCAGATTACCTATCATCTTCCCTTCTTCTTCGCTTCTTCTTCCTTGGCGTTCTTGGCGTCTACCCTACGGGAAGTCGCTGCGCGTCTATGGCGGTTCAATAATTCTTCCCTTCTTCTTCTCTTCCTTCTTGTCCTTCGTTTCGCGGTTCAATAATTCTTCCCTTCTTCTTCCTTGGCGTTCTACTCTTCGAGAAGACGCTACCCTTGTCTATGGCTTCTTGGCGGTTCAATAATTCTTCCCTTCTTCCACAGGGAAAAGACTAACGATTGATGTAGTTTGGGACATGGAAACCGGCGACCCCGATGACTTCCTCACGCTGTTACTGTTACTAGGACATCCAGCAGTCAACCTTAAAGCAGTAACGATTACCCCAGGTTCGCCGCAGCAGATTGGATTGGTGAGGAAAGCGCTTTCTTTTTTTAACCTCGATATCCGTGCAGGCGATATTCCCACATCCTGACAATGCTGAAGATGGCGGCGAAGTTTTGCGGCGCTATTGCGACTCGAATACAACGCTAACTACAGGGGCGTCGCTGAAAAATTTGGGCAGCGCAATCCGATTAAATTTCCCAGTCTGTCCTTGGGTCGCCCCGTGATTTGCTGGCGTTGGCGTCATCCCCCCAGATAAACAGTTAGATAAATTCAAAGGATTGGTAACTTGTCGGAGCTACAACCTCAACGGCGACCCGAAATCCGCTTTAGCTGCACTCGCCTATCTGGGTATTGCCGTCAAACGATTTGTCTCTAAAAATGTCTGTTACGGCATTTGCTATGACTGGGAAATGCACGGGCAACTCGCAGCAGTTAAAGATAAAAGTTTATCTCTATCCTTAATCTGGCAAGGAATCGATATCTACCTGCGCGTTCGCCCCCACGGGAAAGTGTTCCACGACCCTTTAGCTGCTTGCTGCGCCATCGATCAATCTATCGCCACAAGGGTGAGTGGGGTGCTAAACTCTCTCCAGGGTCGGGAACTTGGATAATTACGGACCAGACTATGACCGGGATAAATTTATTGCCAATTTCCGAGAAATAAAGATGAACCCGCCTCCCCACTTCGTCAGTTACGAGAAAATTGCCGATAGTCCGAATCAATGGAATCTTTCCCCCTCCGACTATCGCGCTTTCAACAAAACCTACTGGGTCGTCACTGAAAAAATTCACGGCGCTAATTTCTGCATCGTCACCGATGGCGAAATAGTCCGCTTCGCCAAACGCAAAGAGTTTCTGGAACCAGGGGAAGATTTCTTTGGGTTTAAATCTTTTGAGAGTCAGTTGGTCCCCCAGGTTAGGGAAATTTTCCAGATGCTCCAAACTTCCTCTAACCATCCCCTTTGCGTTTCAATTTACGGCGAATTGTTTGGGGGCGAGTATCCCCACCCAGATGTTCCTCCAACTCCCCATATCCAACCAGTACAAACCGGCGTCTACTATTCCCCCAATATCCAATTCTGTGCTTTCGATATTGCGGCGATCGCCAACAACAATCCCGCCTCCCGAACTTACTTCGATTACAACCAAACCCTCCACCTCTGTCAGCAAGTCGGCATGTTCTGCGCTTCCCCCCTCTTCATCGGTAAATACGACAGAGCCATTACCTATAACCCAGAGTTCGAGTCTACTATCCCAGCTTTACTATCATTGCCAAAATTACCCTTTAGCAATCGCGCCGAAGGCATTGTCATCAAACCAGTCCAATCTATCTGGGTCGAGACTCCCAAAGGCAAAATTAGACCCATTCTGAAAATCAAAATCCCCGACTTCTCCGAAACCCGCTTTCATCAGGCGCAGAAATGGAATCAGCATTCCTCTTATCTTGCCAGTACCGAAGAATGGTTAACTCAAGCACTACTAGCAATGGTTACCGAAAATCCCTTGCATAACGCTATCTCTAAAATTGGTAGAGTCTCGCCAACCGATGTCAAACTCAAATCCCAATTAGTTCAATTATTCGTAGCCGATGCCCTCGAAACCTTTCAAGACCAGTATGGAAAATTCTTTCAAAGTCTACCCCACCCAAGTCAGCAAACTTTAATCCATAAATTAGAAAACGAGGCCGAAAAATTTATTGGAAAATGTCTTTAAATGCTGCCATTTTTTCCCCGTGCCACTCCTGAGAATTCTGGCTTTTTCAATCTCCGGGCTTGTAATTATATCAGCAAATCCCAATCATAGCAATAGTATTTTGACATGGTCTGGAGAATTTACCAAAGATCGGTGGTTAATTGTTTTTTTTATACAATTTTTGCCTAAGTATTTATCAATGTTCCCTGACAATTTTGGCGTCCCACTAACGAAATTAATAGGGTTTAAGGCTTATCGCTCGCCAAAATGGCATTTTTAGTCATACGACGCCTTGATTATGATAATTGAATTTTTGGCCTCAAAGCAAGTAAATTCGTGGAATAATTGAGAATGGTGTCAATAAAAATTGACCCTTTACGTTCCGTTACACGAAATAAATTTTAAAATTTAAAAATGATTAGCGTTGTTTGATTAAATAAAGCTATATAGCGGGGAAAAGCCATTGCAAAATTGACCATTTATGATAAAATTCGCCAGGAGGTTAGGGAAGCTGAAACCTTGTGCCTAGCTAATCGATTGCCATCGGAGTAATCGCTAAAACGGGTTTATCCAGTTGGAATCTGGGTAATCATGTTGCGATTAGGCTAGAGTAAGTCCGGGTTATAGCGGAGGAACCAGGTGGGAAAGGTTTTGAATCAACAATTTGAGAAAGACATGGATGCGGATGAACTTTTGAGACGATACGCAGCCGATGAGCGTGATTTTGCTGGAATAGACCTACCTTTGGCTTCGCTGCGAGAAGCCAACTTAGTCAACGCGAATCTTGCGGGCGCTAATTTAAGTCGCAGCGACTTGCGGGAAGCAAGGCTAGGACAAACGAATCTAGCGAAAGCGGATCTGTCGAAAGCGAACTTGAGCGAAAGCATACTCTGGGGATGCGACCTGAGCGAAGCCGACTTGAGCAAAGCCGAATTGCGGGAAGCAGATTTAAGCGGAGCCAAGTTAGTGAAAGCTGACCTGGAAAAAACTAAACTCGCCAAAGCTTGCTTGTCCGACGCCAACTTAAGCGGGGCGAATTTAGAAAAGGCAATTTTATTTGCAGCCAACTTGCGATCTAATTCCGAACGACAAACCGACTTGAGCGACGCCAACTTAAAAGAAGCCGATCTGAGTTATGCCAACTTAAGCGGAGCATTACTGCAACGGGCGAACTTAAAGCGCGCCAAACTTTGCCGCGCCGTTTTAGGCAGGGGAAACGACAAATCCCACCCGACAGATCTAAGGGAAGCAAACTTACAAGAAGCAGACCTCAGCTATGCCGACTTAACCGGAGCGAACTTACAAAAAGCGGATCTAAAAGGAGCCGACCTTACCCGCACTATCCTCACCGATGCTAACTTGCAAGGCGCTATTATGCCCGATGGCAAGATTCACGATTGAAGGTGTAGCAATCCGATTCGAGTTGCGGGTAAAGACTTTTTTAAACTAAGCGCAGAGGACGCTCTTTCCTCTGGGGTCTATTGCTGGGATTCCTAAATCCAAAAATAAGCCATCAACAGAGTAATCGCTGTCAGAGGCAAACCAAAACGTAAATGCTCCCAAAAACTCAACTTGTAACCCAACTTAGCCGCAGCTTCCACAACAATTAAATTAGCCACAGCACCAAACAAGGTCAAATTTCCCGCTAAAGTAGAACCTGCAGCTAACAGCAACCAAGCGCGAGTATCTTCGCGCCCAATCAGCGGTTCCACCAACAACACCGCAGGCACGTTAGAAATTATGTTGGATAAAATTGCAATCGTTCCCAACAACCCCGCAGGCGTTCCCACCCAACCCGTAAATGCCTGTAAAAGATTGAGTTTTTGCGTAGCCTCGGTGAGAATAAACAACCCCGAAAACAATACCAAAAGATTCCAATCCACTTGCTTTAAAACTCGTTCTGGTTTGACCCGCCGGGTAATTAACAACAACGCCGCCGCGACTAACGCCGCTTTTCCCAAAGAAACCCCAACCACAAACGCAATTAACAATCCTGTTGTGATTACCAAAGTTTTAGTTAATAAAGGCTTGTGGAGGCGGTAGCGCGGTAGAGTAAAATTATCGCCAGCTGCGCCGGAACGCACCTCCGGATAAAGCCACCACAACAGTCCAACTTGTACGATTAAACCCGCTAGCGCCACCGGCGTCAGCACTTGGGCAAATTTTAGATAACCGATCCCAGAAAAAGTCCCAACTAAGATATTCTGGGGATTACCGCTCAGAGTCGCCACCGAACCCAAATTGGTAGCACCTGCGATTGCTAATAAATAAGGAATCGGATTTAACCCCAAAGCTTGCGTCAAACCTAACGTTAGCGGCGTAAACACCAACGCCAGCGTATCGTTCAAGAAAAAAGCCGATAAAATCCCGCCCCCAAACGTTAAAATCACCAACAACCCAAACGGACTGCGCGTAAACCGCAACAGCGATGCCAGCGCCAATTGAAAAAAACCCGCATAAGATAGATTCGCATTGACAATCATCAAGCTTAGTAGGAAAATTATCGTACCGGGGTCAATTGCCTGCCAACCCTCTGGCAAATCTAATACACCCAACGCAATTAAAAAAGCCGAACCTACCAAAGCAATCGTAGGTCGGTTCATCCTTAAACCAGGGAAATTTCCCCATACCAGACCCAGGTAAGTTACCCCTAAAATTAAATACCTCGTATATTGCAGCAGCATTTCAATAAACTGGAAAAACACACAAACCTAACTCTACTCTTTACCTTCGCGCTCTTCGCGTCTTCGTGGTTAAAAATAATTTTTAAACCGCGAAGACGCGAAGGACGCTAAGAAAATCTTCGTCTTACTCTTGAGACTTTGACAAAGCTGGGTGGGAGATGCCGACCAGAAACTTTGCCAGTGTAAGTAAAAGCGGTACAATTGCCAAAACATTAATATTAAAACCAAAAATATGGCATACTACGATTTTGATGACCATTTTTGGTCGCCCCAGGAAGTGTGCGGTCAGATACCGCAAAAAAACCAACAGTCTTGGGGAATCCAACATCTGAGCGGTTCGATTTTAAAATTGGCTAAAAAAGTACGGTTAAATCGCTAGGATTTCTCCATAATCGGATAGATAGCTCCAACCATCCCCCAAGCGATCGCGTCTGTTGCGAAAGCACTTGATTTTGTATCATCATCCGCTCCGATCGAGTTTCTCCTGGCTTCGGGTTATAATCTGCCTTGACCTAAGTGTAGAGAAAGATACACGCGGGTTGTGGTATTTCAGGTGTGGTAGGAGATATCTGTGGTGGATGGAGTGAAAATCCCTAACAACGAGTCAACTCCAAACTTTTCGCGAGAATCTGAGGAACCCGCGGGAGCAATTGTTCCCATAACAGCAAGGGTAGACAGTAACCAATCTACCGACGATCCGCATCCAATAACGAAGTGGTGGTTGTGGCGAGCATTATTTGTTTCTAAATATACAGAAAAGACCAAGTCAAGCACGGGAAGAAGGTCGTCGGTAGCTAGATGGTTGTTCTGGAGTCTGGTATTATTCCTGACAACTACCATTTCTGCAACGTTGGGAGCAACGCTGGCGCTGATCACGCCATTATCTACGGCGATATGTCCGCCACCCCGCTGCGTAGTGCCAGAGAAGCAGGCGCGATCGCTTGTAGACTTGTGGCGCGATGCCTTCTTATATCGCCTCACCCGCCCGGTTAATATATTAGTCATGGGGATAGACCGTGTTCCCAACATTCCACCCCACTCAAGCGCCAGCTTCAATGGTCGCAGCGATACGATGCTGCTGCTGCGGGTAGACCCCAGCGACAACTCGGTCAAAGTGCTTTCGATTCCCAGAGACACCCAAGTCGATAGTCCGGAATTAACCATCCAAAAAATTAACCAAGCCAACGCGGATGGCGGACCCGCATTAGCCGCCAGAATCGTCAGCAGCACCCTCAACGACGTACCCATAGACCGTTACGTCCGCGTCACCACCGATGCCTTCCGCGAACTCGTAGACTTAGTAGGCGGCGTGGAAGTATTCGTCCCCTACCCGATGCGTTATGTAGATAAAACTCAGCAGTTAAATATTAGTTTAGATCCGGGGTGGCAGTTACTCGACGGCGAACAAGCAGAAAAATTTGCCCGCTATCGCCACGATAAATACGGCGATATCGGCAGAGTGCAGCGACAGCAAGTGCTGCTAAAAGCATTGCGACAGCGTTTGGTCAGTCCGGCGATTTTACCCCGCTTGCCTCAGTTGCTGCGGGTGATGCAAAAATATGTGGACACGAACGTTAGTTTAGAAGAAATGCTGGCGCTGGCGAATTTCGGGCTGAAACTCGATCGGGCGGATATCCAAATGGTAATGTTGCCCGGTCATTTCAGCGATTCGAGACAGTATGCCAGTCACTGGATCGTCGATCCCAGGGGGCGCGATCGTGTCATGCGCGACTTCTTCGCCGTCGATGGCAACGATATTGCCCGCGAAACCAAGCGTTCCCAAGATAATATTCGCATTGCAGTTCAAAACGCCTCTGGCGAACCCCACATGAGTCGTCGAGTTGCCCAGTACTTAAAAACTTTGGGATTCAACAACATTTATTTAGTCAAAGATTGGCCCGAGCGAGAACGTCAAACTCAAATAATTGTACAACAGGGTGATATAGCAGCGGCAAAAAGACTTAAAGATAAGTTGGGATTGGGAAATATTGAGTCTGCATCTACAGGCGATATCGAGTCTGATATAACGCTGCGGATTGGAGAAGATTGGTCTTCTTATTTAGCAGGGTTTTGACCTCTCCCCCATCCCCTCTCCTGCGAGGAGAGGGGGGCTTTTAGTTACTGGTTAGCGATCGCATCCTAAATATCAGTAAAAACACCGATCGATTCCCCCTGGGAGCATAGTATATTGGAAAAAAGCTTCTGGGCGCCGCCAGTTATGACAAAGCCAAATATTCTGGAACTTGCCAAACAGGGAAATGCAGAAGCGATCGCTTCCCTAATCAACCGCCAGTTGCAACCCAAAGGCATTACTGTAAAAACCTCTATTAAAAACGATTGTTTGAACGTGATGACCGAAGCGGTGCAAGTACCAAATCAACAAACCCTTGTCGCAATTATACGGAAAGGGATAACCAGCTTGGGAGCAGCATCAATTAAGAAGGTAAAGGTTTATGGACGTAAAATAGGGGAAAGTTTTCCCGCATGGCATGAAGAATTTGATTTAGTAACGCAGAATCTGCCTGAGTTGGAACAACTGGCAAAGCAAGGTGATGCAAATGCGATCGTTAACCTGATAAATCGCTGGTTAAACTCTCCTAATATTACAGTTAAAGCGAGTTTGAAACCGGGTTGCTTACAGGTTATGCTGGAATCAACCCCAGTGCCAACTCAAAACATAATCGTTCCGCTAATCGGAGATAAATTAAACAGTTTAGGGATTGAAGATTTTAAGAAAGTCAAAATATATGCGCGAGAAATAGGCGAAGATTTTCCCGAGTGGCAACAAGAATTTGATTTAGAAGCACAGGTAAACCCAGTCAATGAAATATCAGCAGAGGTTGAATCTTCAAACTCAATTGTAAAAGCAAAAGAAAATAATCAACCATCTTTTTGGGGGTCAATTACCAAGGAGATCGCCAATACTACCTCCCAAGCAAGTAACGCGATCGCGCAGACAGCGACGGGAGTAGGTGGAACCATTGCTGATACAGCTTTGCAAACGAGTAAAAATGTGGTAGGAAAAGCGGCAGAAATTGGTGGATCGATCGCAAACAATACCTCAGTCGCCGGTAAAAATGTGGTGGGAAAGGCTACAGAAATTGGTGGAGCGATCATTAATACTGCCTCAGTTGCAAGTCAGACAATTGTTAAAAGAACTACAGATTTAGTCACTCCAATTGTTGATGCTACTGGGAAAACAATTCAAACGGCTGCAAATGCAAGCACAGATTGGCTGATCCGCATCATAGACAAAGTAGATATAGTTCAAGCTGAAACCGAAGTCACAAAATTACAAGAGCGGTATCCTGACGAACAACCGCGTCAAATTGCTCATCGCTTAATGTTAGATAAAGCCTTGCTGGCAGCGGGAAGTGGATTATTTAGCAATCTGATACCTGGAACAGCTATTGCACTAGCCGGAATAGATTTAGCAGCTACAACTGCATTATCGGCAGAATTAGTTTATCAGATTGCCGCTGCTTACGCACAGGATTTGCAATCATCAGAACGAAAACACGAAATATTAACAATTTTTGGTTTATCGCTGAGTGGGAGTTTAGCTATTGAGGCAGGTGTGGGTTTTTTAGGCAATATTCCCGTAGCTGGCGCAGCGATCGGTGCAAGTTCTAATGCTGCTATGATTTATGCACTGGGATATGGAGCTTGTCGCTTTTATGAAGCGAAGCTCAATCCTTTAATAATGGAAGCTACCCTGGAAACTTCTCAAGCAGAAAGTCAGAAGTATTTAGAAGCAGCCATTACTCAAGAAACGATTATGGATCAAATTTTGGTTCATGTCGTCTTGGCGGGTAATGCAGGGAAAACTTGGGAGATGATTTTGCCAGAATTACAAGCAGCGAATCTTAGTCCAGCATCTTTAGATGCGATCGCTGCCAATATTAACTCCCCACCCCCATTAGAAACATTGCTCGCTCAAATCGACGGTGATTTTGCAATTCCACTTTTGGCTCAATGCGAAAAAATTGCCCAATTAGATGGAATAATTACATCCCAAGAAGCTCAAATAATCGAAGCGATCGCCAATAAATTGCGTTCAGGCAAAAAGATATCAAATTGACACTCCCCGGTTTCTTGACGCGGGGTTTTCCCAGACTGCTCTATAATTGGTTTGGATCGATGCCCATTTCGCAAAGTTGAGCTAATAAGGCTTGGGATCGCTGTCTTTCCTGTTCAAGCATTGCTTCTGCCTGTTGGGCCCGTTCTTCAGAGAACAATAAAATATTACCTTGGGCATCCCACCAGCGCAACCAAAAGCCAGTTCTACCTTCGTGGGTTCCCTCCCATACTCCCAAAAATAAGTCTAATCCGGGAATCCAGTAACGCCCTTGCTCATCCGGCGTTTGGCGACTATAACGCCCCGACTCTAAACTATAAACCTCAACCCGCCCCGTAGTGGGTCGGAAAATAACATAACGGGGAACTTTGATTACCTGTTCGTAAAAAAACCACTTGCCCACATTTTCTTCCGACTCCACCGAGTATTCATCCCCATAGGTAGCCGAAAGAAATTCCATTACCACTTGAGGAATTGCACCTTCTGTGTTAGGCGTATAACTGCGACGCGGTTGTCTTGACTGCCAAGGATGGACAGGTTTTACATACATCCAGTCGGGTGCTTTGCAGATAATTCGTTCGTTAATCTCGGCACACAAAGCAAAATTAGAGACAATTAGTGCATCTTGGATTAAATCGGGAAATCGGGTTAAAGGCTGTTTCAGCGCCGCAGCAAGTGGAGGTTGGTCGGTATTTTCCACAGGAGCGTCCGGTAAGATAAAATCTTCTGGCAATACAGGCCAGGAAATTGATAATTTGGGAACTGGTGGTTGTGCGAGCATAGTTTCACCTCGCAGTCGCGCTATCTTAACCCCTTGATGTCTATTATGCACCTTTGTAAATCAAGATGAAAACAATGCCACAAATTACCCAAGACAACCACAACAGCGTAACCCTCAAAACTATATGGTGGCGCTTGTTTAGTTTAATTTTAATCCTCGCACTTGCCTGGTTTTGGGTGATGCTGAGTGCAACTCCCGCTTATGCACAAGCAAACACAATTAATTACACCAAAACTAACCTGCAAAACCGCGACTTTTCCCACACCGATTTAAAAGGTGCTGTTTTCGCCGCTGCTGAAATGAAACGGGCAAATTTCCAGGGTGCGGATTTAACCAATGCGATTTTGACCCAAGGAATTTTACTCGAAGCAAATCTTGAAGGTGCTAACTTGACGGGTGCTTTAGCAGATCAAGTGACATTTGACAAGGCTAATTTGAAGAATGCGATTTTTACTGAAGCAATGTTGACTCGCACCAGTTTTTTTAATGCGGATATTACTGGCGCAGATTTTACCGATGCGCTGGTAGACAGATATGAAGTAAAACTTTTGTGCCCTCGGGCAACAGGGGTGAATCCGATTACCGGCGTCTCGACGCGGGAAAGTTTAGGTTGCCGCTGATTTGTTGGCGATCAGTTGATGCATTTCTTCCCAGGAGAGAACATCGTGTAACAATGCCTGATAGCCTAAAGTATTCGGGTGGAGTCCGTCTTCGGTGAGGCGGGAAGTTACCCAGTCTTCACCCCGCGCCATCCATAAATCGAAAATATCCAAATAAGGAATGCCGCGCGACAGACAAGCTTGTCGAGTCGCTTCCTTGTAACGATATTGGTCGGCGCGGTTAAAGTAGAAACAATCTAGAAATGGCATCTTGGTTTGATCTACCGGCACCATTCCGACAAATAAAACCGGACATAACTGGTGCGATCGTAGCAGCAACGCCTCGATTTCCCGTTGAAAATCATCAAAGCTCGTGCAATTGCGTCCATCCCATCGTCCCATGCGTGGCGAATCATTCACGCCGACGGAAAGAATAATCGCATCCGGGACGCGATTTCGCAGTTCTCCCCGATGGCGGAACTCGTGTTCCAATCGCTGGGATACAGAACTGGTGCGATCGCCCCGCACCCCGAGATTGTACAGCACGTGACCCGGACTAGAGGGCGACATCCACTTGCGCCGCAGTCTCTCTACCCATCCGCCACCTTCAGGGTCGCCAAATCCATAAACTAAACTATCTCCCAACACGACTATTTTGAGAGGATGGGGATTCGCCCCGCGTAACGGTGTCAAAGCAGGTGCAAACAGCGATCGCATGAGCAATAACACTTATGTAAAGATAGATTAAATATTGGCACACCGTGCAGAACCTATACAATATGCCATTCTGGGTGTAACCGCTCCGGAATAACCAAAAGGGGTAAAGCAGCGCCTGGGAGCCACTAGCTGCTGGTACACTAGGGATGGGGATATTCCATCAGGATATATATCTGGTTCTATGCCAAAGCGTTCTAAGTTCGAGACAACCCAGGCTCAAATCATGTATCGAGCCGAAGATTTAATTAAAGCAGCTTCCAATCGCTACCGGATTACGGTGCAAGTTGCCAATCGTGCCAAACGCCGCCGGTACGAAGACTTTGACAATGGCGACGATCCGATGATGAAGCCTGTACTGCGAGCGATTTACGAAATGTCCGATGAGTTAACGCAACCGGAAATTATAGGCGAATAGAGTGATTAGCTAATTGCTAATGGCTAATTGCCGTCCATCATCCTAGACCATTGACCTATGACCAAAAAACTGAATTTGGCAGCGCTGCCAGTTATCGTAACAGGTCTTGTGGTTTTGGGAGCGGGGATGGGGCAATCAACGCCAGTGGGGATATTGAGTCAAAATCCGGTAATGGCTCAAGCTTTAAGAACCCAAGATCTCTGGCGGCAAGTATACCAACAGATGCCCGACTTGCCGCTAGAAAATCAATACGTCAACCAACAAAGCGGGAAAGTCGATTCAGATAATACCCTGGCGAGTCGGTTGATTCGGTATCACATGTTCGTCAAAGGGCGTCCGCCTAATTTTCGCTTGGATTGGAAACTGACGATCGCAGATTATCTGGACGCAAACGAACTGATGGAAGAGGGGGTTTATCCGGGAGGTGACACCTTGCGAGAAAATCCTATGGAAAGCGATCGCGCCGCCATCCAACGCCTAACTCGTCCTCAACGCAATGCCTTAATTCAAACCCTCGTCAATATTTTTAACCCCAACGCCGCACAGCAAACAGAAGCACCCTTAAGGCGGGAGACGCCACCGCTTACGCCCACACCCAATCCCACATCGCTTCCCACCCTACCACAACCGGGAGACGCCCAAAGACTTAGACTTTAACGATTATGGCTAATCGCTAATCGGTTTCTTCCCATTACCCATTACCCATTACCCATTACCCAATTCCAGCAATGGATCGTTTAATTAAAAGTGGCCCAGGTTGGCGCATCGGTTGGAACCCCAACGCCCAAGAATATAAAGGTTTAGTCGGTGGCGATAATTGGGCAATTGAGCTAACAGAAGCCGAATTAAACGACTTTTGCCGCCTACTGGCACAGCTAGCAACAACCATGAGTCATATGGCAAGCGAATTAATGGATGAAGAGAAAATAGCCTGCGAAGCCGAAAGCGACTTACTCTGGATGGAAGTCGAAGGCTATCCCAATGCTTACAGCTTGCGCTTTATTTTAAACGCAGGACGGCGCAGCGAAGGTAATTGGCAGCCAGCAGCAGTTCCAGGTTTGCTGCAAGCAACCCAAATTCTCAAAGTGTTTTGAATGGTTGTTATTTTCCAAAAAACCATGCTATACTAGCAAAGCGAATTGAAAAACATCGGGGCGTAGCGCAGCTTGGTAGCGCACCACTTTGGGGTAGTGGGGGTCGCACGTTCAAATCGTGTCGCTCCGATTAATAAAAAATCACCAGAACCACATCTAGTAGGTGGTTATGGCTATTTGACAGCCACTTGATAGTCAAAGCAATAGTCAGTCAATTCTCAATAAGGGGTGACAAGGGATGACAATACCAGACAAAATCTGTGATAAAACTGTGATAAACATACAAACATGGCAAGAACTCCGAAAGGCGGCGTTACTGTTGAAGAATTTAAAGGTCGGCTTAGACTCTATTGGTCGTGGGAGGGCAAGCGCTTCTTTTTGTATGTAGGGCTGCCCGACACCCAAGCTAATCGAAAAGCGGCGAGGATTAAGGCGGACAAGAACGAGCTAGATATTGTTTCCGGGAACTTCGATCCAAGTCTGGCGAAGTACAAACCGGAACGGCAACAGGCGATCGCTCTATTATCCCTATGGGACAAATTTGTTGATTATAAGCAGCGACAGGTACAGAGCGCGACTTTGGAAAAGTACCGGGGACTGCGGGGACATCTTGAGTCTTACTTTAAAAGCAAGTCTGCTCAAGCTGTTACCGAAACTGTTGGACTAAATTTTCGGGATTGGTTGCTTGAAAAATTGGAGCCAATTACCGTTCGCGAGCGACTCGTAATGCTTAGCGCTTGCTGGCAGTGGGGTATCAAAAAAAAATTAGTACAGGAAAACCCGTGGGCAGAAATCAAGGTATCAGTTTCTCCGAAGCAAAAGCCAAATCCTTTTACGTTGGAAGAAATCAATAATATTATTAATAAATTTCGTACAGCTCCACGCCTGCTGCATTACGCTGATTATGTTGAGTTTAAATTTGGCGTTGGCTTAAGAACAGGCGAATCCGCAGCTTTGCAGTGGAAACATTGCTCAAAAAATTGCTCAAGCATCTGGATTGGAGAAAGCATTAGTAGAGGAAATCGAAAGGCAACCAAAAATAATAAGGCTCGTACTATTTTTCTTACTCCCAGACTTCAGCAATTGCTTCAGAACCGAAAAAATGCTAATAATGCCACTGCCGATGTTATAATATTTACTAGCATGGAAGGAAATTTAATAGACTCGAAAAACTTCTGTCGTCGTTATTGGAAACCTGCTCTGGAAGAACTTGGAATTGATTATCGTCGCCCCTACACCACGAGGCATACTTTAATTTCGCATGGCTTGGAAACGGGAATGAATGCTGTCGCGATCGCATCCCTAACCGGACACGATGTACGAACTCTTTATGAGAGCTACGCTGGTTTAGTTAACCAACCACAATTGCCCGATTTGTTGCCGCCTTTCTCCCCCGCTTCATCGGTTGATTCTCTCTTAGAGATTCCAGATATCTCTGAATGAATTTTTGATGATCGGGATGATTAACATCGCCACCACATCTTATTAATTGATTCAGTAAAACCGAATTGTAAAGTACCTTTCCGCTGGGATTGCGTCCCCAGTGAATTCCCTCTAACAATTTCCCTTTTTGCCTATATCTGATTAGGGTGAGATCGCTACATCCCAAAATCTTCTTTGCAGTCAGACCATCACAATAAACTATCTGATTCATTTTTGTTCACCATAACAAAATTTGCTATTTGCTATTTCTTGCAATAGCAATTTGATATTTCGATACCGAGATCAAATTTCTTTCCAGATCTGGTTCCACCAAGAGTAAAGTTGATTTGCACCCCTGGAAATACTAACCCTAGCTATAGCCTCTTCGATCGCCTCATTAAGTGATTTTTGAGTGCCGCGATAAGAGGATGCGAATTCAAGCACAATTGCCTTAAAATCTGCGAGCGTGTTTACGTTTTTAAGGCGTTCGCTTAAAACCAACTCCGGTGGTTTTAGATTTTTTATTCGCTCTAACTCCTCTGTTGTGAGAAGTTTAGCCGCCTCATTAGTCACACCTGGATACTGTGCTTTCGCCGCTTCTACCTGTTCGTATGTGGTTGCAGCACGCACCAAATCGGCTAATTGTTCGGCTGGTGTGGGTATGGATGCGTTGGTTTGTGAGCCTTTGTGAGAAGTGGCTGGGTTTGAGGTAGCAATATCCCTAGCGCGAGCCACAGGTACTACAAGATCTAGCTCACTGGTTCTTATGGGTTGGTGAGCTTCTGTTGAATTTCTCTCTACCCCCCCTCCCCTTGTGACAGTCATATCAATATGACTATTTTCAATTCCTGTCTCTGTATGGGGTTCAGCGATTTCAGGCTCGGTTGTGCCAGTTTGGGATATGACTATTAGATGACTATCTATATGACTATCCTCAAATCCAATCACTGTATGGATTTCAGAGAAATTAGTCATATTTTGAACATTGGGTGTAGGGGGGAGGGGGGGTAGAGTATTTCTGGAGTTTTGTTGAGATTTTCGCGCCAACGAAAAAACTTTATATCGCTTATCGCCAGGAGCGGGCTTGCTGTTGATCAGGCGCTTCCGCGAAATCGCGTTTAATTCGTTGTAGATGCTGTTAGGGCTTATATCCTCAATATCGAAGCACTCAATGATTGCCTTGCCACTCATGGGCGAGGGATTGATGGTCAAAACTCTTAGAATGCGATCGCGGATGGTCAACTTAGCTGCCTGCTCCTCCTCCGATTCGCTGCTGCCCAAGTTCCGCCAACTGCTATCTGAAAGGTCAAGTTCGATATTTAGCTGTTGTCCTTCGGCATCCCGCGCGAATACTGATAGTAGGCGCTTCGGATCTTTTGGATCGATGATTAGTCGTTTCTTGTTGTTGGGGTCTGGCTTGGCAATCTGATCTATCTGCCACACACCCCAAGTTGCCCCGGCGATCGCAGAAGAACCGCGCAATCGATCTACTCCCAAAGCTTCTCGATCTTTATTGGTGTGGTGAATGAGTACTCCAGCAGATTTATACCGAGTTAGTGTCTCCTTAAGGGTATAGATATTGTCTGCAAACTCGGCTGAATTTTCCGATATTTCACTGCCTTTATTGATGCGACGAAGCGAATCAATGATAGTGACTGTCGGGCGAAAATCTTCTAGGATTTTTTCTAAGCTAGAAAGCTGCGAGATATCCCAGGACGGAACAATTTTGATTAAATCTTTGTCGCATCGTCTGAATCCGCGATTCAGCAATTTATTGCGGGTACTAGCAGGGGTTTCATCTGTGCTTACAAGCAACACTTTGCCGCACTGTACACCTTCGCCTAAAAAGTCAGCTTCGCCTGTTGCTACGGCATAAGCTAAATCAATAGCTAATAAAGTTTTTCCGCTTTTTGGAGCGCCTGCCAATACAATTGTTTCCGCTTCTGGCAGTATACCAGGAACAATCCAGCTAAGCGCGTTGACCTCTAAATCAAATAGCTCGTCTAAGTCAAAAACTTTTGTTTCTGGAGTCTGGGTTCGCGATCGCATCATATTCATCGCCTTCTCAACCCGCCTCGCACTCATTGAGTATTTCGGAGCCAACTGGGCGATTAACCTTTCGCGCTCAACCTCGTCCTCCATCTGGAGTAAACCTAATAGTTCAAGCTTGAAGCGTGAGCCTTCTAATTCGCGCTTGAGTGGCTTAATTATGTTGTTAGCCCATGAGTAATCGCTCATCCCACAAGAGAGTCTTACATTCTCTAAGCGGATGTTAGCGGCAATTTCGTCGTCGCACTCTTTTAAAATAGATCGTGCTTGTTCTGCGGCATGTTGAATAGAAAGAATACGCGATCTGGTGCGATCGAAGTCTACCGCAGCAGGTCGTTGCTTGGGTTCAACGGTTGCGTTGATCTGATAGCTCACACCGAAGTCTGAGGTTTGCCTTCTGGTCTCGGCTTCGTAGATTGAACACCGTTTTTCTGCTTTTATGTGGTTATTCCAATACCAAGCGGTAATGCAATTGTTTACGCCTTCTTCTTTGGACGAGGGAGATGGATTTGCGCGTTCTGCTTTGCGCCAAATATCCTGGATTTCGTGTAAATCAAGGGGCGGATTGCAGCGCATTGCAAAGTTATTGAACAATACTTCAGGCAAGTCAATAAATTGCTGTTCTATAGTTCGCAGATAGTTCGCCGTACCTATCAGGTCGCGGGCTAACTTCGCCCCAGCTTGGTTGCGTCCCCCCTGACTTACTCCTTGCTCTATTAGCATTCTCGATTTTTTAGACAAGCACTGCACTAAGGGAATTACCGCAGGCACGGGGACTTGAATATCGTCGTATTTAATGCCTTGATTTGTAGCTCTTGATGTCTTGGGAGCATCGAATAAGGGTTGAATAGGTTTTCTTGACTGCTGACGAGGGACGATTTTTCGTAAGTGCGAGTAGTCGTAGCGCTGCAATGAGTTGCGGATGATTCGGGATTGGTTGCCTAATGGATGCCAGCAGCCAGCTAAGCGCATTACCCGTGAGGGATTTTTAAGAGCGCCGCCGTCCGAATATTCGAGCAAGTCCCGCTGAAGCTCCCGCCAATCGTCAATCTCAATAGGTATGTCGAATACCCAGTAGCTATGGATTGATTTGCCTCCTGTATCCACTTGCACCGTAGGCTCTGGTAGCCCTAAGTGTTGCCATAGGTCAGTTTGGATATCCTTGTCTAAGTCGTCATGCTCGTAAAAAATGGCGCGCGCTGCCGGGACTTCCTTGTCTAAGTGTCCTCCGCCATTAACTACTAGATAAACGCCGCGCCCCTCCTTCTGGAAATGCGTAGCCAATCTGATAACTTCATCAATGTTACTAGCTTCAGCTTTTCTGCCCTTGTCTGTATCCTTGCGGGGGTCGCCTTGGGGGTAGAAGGCGCGTAGAAATATCGAATCACCTGGCTTATATCCCAGTGCTTCTAGTTGTTGCTGCACTTGGGTGCGGTCTATTAGTCGAGGGTTTTGGGAGAAGTTTGCAACCATATGTTAGGCCACCTCCTCAAAGCTTTCAAAGTTGGCAGCGGCGAATGCGAGGTCTAAAAACGTTTGACTTTGCTGCGTTTCTCTGAAGCGATATAAACACCTAATGTTGACGCGATCGCTTAATTTGTAAGTAGGTGAAACTTTCATCTTCTTTGCTCTGCCTGAAAAACCTTTTGATACTGCTTGAAAGTTCGGCAAAATACTAATCCTCCTCACAATCCAATTTTTTGAACGTTTCTCCAATCTGATAAAGTGTTGCAGCGATTTCGCCAACACTATGTGTTTCGTCGGTTCCGGTTTCTGTGTCAATAATTAATAGTTGCATATTCTGATGTGATGAGAAAAGTCAAAACCTAGAAGCAATAGCTTTACTTACAAGGTGCAGTATTTAAACTAGCTGGGTTTTGTTGATTTAATTGAATATCTATCTGGGTTATTCCAATATTTTTTTTTGGTGCTAATATTTTTTGCTTGACTAATTTAACCAAAATCTCTCTTGTCTACTCGGTTTCAATTGGTAAGTCATTAGCTATTTCATAGCAGGTGGAAAAGGGGTTTTCTGCAAGTATTTCAAGTATCATATCTTCAATTGGTTTGGGTGGAATCAAAAACCCTTTTTTTACCAAGCGTCTGCCAACTGCTCTTACCTTTTTTATTGACCAGTTCAAATGTGATGCGATCGCTTTTCTCCAATTAGCTCCTACTTCCATTTTGTCAAGCGCTTTCTTTAATTCATCTTCTTCTAAAAGAAGTGTCAATTTTAACTCACTTGGTGGTTTTTTAGCCTTGGTTTTCCTCGCCGTTGCCCCCCTTGCAGCGGCTCTCCCCTTGCATATTGGGTCAGAAATTTCAGCGGTATGAGACTTAGTTTCGACTACTTTGTGCGTAAGCCTTGTCTTAGTTGCAGTCAAGGGCGGCCAGGGTTTTTCTTTAACTTGCGGCTTGTATTTTTTGGAACAATCCTGACACATTTGATTGGAGTTTAGTTGCCTAAACTTTCTTTGACCAACGCTTTGAAGACAATAGGAACACCATCCAAATGATGGTAAACTTGTTGGCTGAATGTTTAGTTTGTTCATGAAAAACTTCAAGTGTCGCGTGTGTTTGGTTGCTAGCTTTTAAAGTGCTGTTGTTTTACCCGGCATGATTGGGTGCGTTGCTGTTCAAAAAAGATTGTTCAATTAGCGGTATTACCGTTTCATACCATTTGAGTTGGGTTAAACCTTTGTTGCTGTGTTTACCAACTGTTGGAACGAGCGCCGAATATTGTTTGCCGCGATCGCTCGGACACCAATTTTTAAGAACTTTAGTTTGCAACCCCGCTATCATCAAGGCTTTATTAACAAATTCTCCCCTGGGGGGTGATAGTAAGTTGTGAATCTTTGCTATTAACAAACCCAAGTCGGTTGCTGTGTACAAATTGCTTTGCAGAGGTTGCTCACTAGAAACAAGTAATCTGGCGCTTTCACACAGTTCTTTAACTGATGGTTCTAGAACAGCGAGCTTCTGAAGTTTGAACTGAGTTATTAAGTTGGAGTCTACCTGTGCTTCTGCTAACCATTCACAGATTGTATTCAGTACAAATGTATTTTGTTGAAAGCTGCGAGTATTTGAGTTTTGGGGTTGTTGGATTTGGACGAGACTTAGTAATAATCCTCGGACTTGTTCTGCCACTGCTGATTTGGTTAGTAGTACGCCCAGTCGTAGCGCGGCGCGGGGTGTCCATACTCTGAGGTTTCGTTGCGCCGTAGTGATGCCGAATTTCGTCAACTCCCTCAAATCCGCGCCCATCAAGACTTTTGAGCCATCAGACTCAAATTCTATTTTGTGGTTTTCTACAATTGTTCTGATTGTTCGCTCTTTGACTTCATAGTATTCAGCGAGCTGTTTGCTTGTAACAACTCCGGTTCCTTTCCACTGCCACATTGCAAATACTAAAGCCTTGGCTCGGTTGAGTATTTCTTCGGCTTGTTGTTGGTTTAATTTGGAGATTAAATTTTCACTGTTCATTTTTTTGCGCTTACTTGGAATAAAGCGATACGCCAAGGACACGCTGCGCGAACGCGGTATTGCGATCTCGCAACGATTAAACTGCTAGCTCTAGCTGTCTTGAAATTGGTTCCCACTTCCAGTTAGGCTCTGGCAGTCTGTAAATATACAGAATTTTTTTTGTACCGCTAACACTGCCTCGTGAAGTATTTCTGGCTTTGCTTTTTTGTGTTTCACCCCATCGGGTGCTGCACTGTAAACAATTCTTTGGTGTCCCTAATTTCTGCAAGTTATAGGGTTAAACATCAGGTTTGTTAGAAGAAGTAATTGGCTTTTTTTTGAATAATTCTTCCAGAGCTTCTTCTATCAATTTCGATGCTGGTTTTTTGAAAATCGCTGAAAACAACCTCAATTGGTTGTCAATTTCATACGACAAGCAAATTGTCCTTTTTTGTTTTTCCATTTTATATAATTTGATATTATATTTACATAATAGTGTATTTACGGATTCATGTCTAGTAAATTTTTGTTTAGATGAAGGGTTAACAGGTGCATATATGGATGAAGAAGCTAAGAAACGTTTTGCAGAGGCGGTAAAAGCCTTGCGGGGAAACCGCGATCGCGAGGAGTTCGCAAAGATAGTGGGTGTAAGCCGACCTACTATCATCGGCTGGGAAAACTGCAAGGTAGTCCCAAAGCGTGAAAGCCTTGAGATCGTTGCCGAGATGCGCGGCGAGTCACTAGATGAATTCCTTTCCTTTCTGAATGGCGCCAAGCGCCGAGATCCTATGGAAAGATTGCTTAATCAAATCTCTGGCCTCTCTGACGAGCAAATCTCTCTGGTTCTTCAGGCGATCGCCGATCGTTTTAAAAAAGATTAACAGTTGGCGTATTTACAGGTTTGCGTAAGCAGGCTATTGTAAGAGAAGAAGGCTGAAAAATGAAGGCAGGTTGGTAGTGGACGATTTAATCAATCCATTGGGATTGAATTGGGTGGGGGAAAAACAAGAAAACAACTTGCCAGAGATAGCCTGTGTTTACTTTTTGTTTAATTCAACAGCCTCCGAGGTTAAGACTTTAGGATTTTCGCTGAATCTTAAAAAGACTTGGAAAAAATTAAAAAGCTGTGAATTAGGTGAGGATAAGTGGAAATTGGCTTGGGTGCCAGCAAGAGATCAGCTGGAAATAGTTGAATCTATATCTGTTTCTGTCGATTTTATGGATCGAAAGGAATTGGGTGTCTTACTTAAAGCGATCGCTAATCGTTTGGGGAGTATAAATCATGGCTAAACTACCAACAACATTCACAAAGCTTGATTTGACAGGATTTGACATAGATCCAAATAAACAGCACAGCAGCATTAATCGGGAAATGGTAGACGTTGCTTGCGCGGTGTTGCAAAAAAACCGCGTGGGTGTAGTAATGCGATCAGTCCAGGCGGCTCTGAAGAGCATTTATGGGATTGGCGGTTCTGCTGATACGGTGTGCAGTCTTCTGAAAGAATGGCGTGCTGAAAACCTATTTTCTGTGAAGCAAGGAAAAGGAGAGAAAGATTTAGTTAGTGCAATTGTTGATGCTGCGGATGATGGATTGCTTGATGAACAGGATATTCCTGAAGAATATCTGACGGCAACAAAACAGATGGCGATCGCAACATATAGGCTAGCGTACCAAAACGCAGATACGTCGGTAAGTGGCGATCGGATGAAAACTCTAGCTGCTGAAAATGATGTGATGAAGCAGCAACTTAAGGATTTTCCTCAACTACAACTTGAACTGAATTTCTACAAAGCTGAATACGAACGCCAACGGATCGAACTGCGCGAAGCATACATGAATCTCAACAAACAACAATTAGTAGATTCAGATAATTTCCGCCAACAGCTAGATAATTTGTATCAAGAACGTAATGATTTGGTGGGTAAGCTATCGGAGGCTCAAAAACGGTTGGCTGAAGTTGCCGATTTGGAAAGTAGAGAGCGCTTAAGCACTGGTGAGATTTCCCGGATCAATGGACAACTTGAGGCAAGAGAAAAGGAAATATCAACTTACCACCAACAAATTCAAAATCTGCAAGCACAGATTGGTGAGAAACAGGTAATGGAATCTCAAATTGAGCAGTTGCGTAGTCAGCTTAAGGAGGCTACTCTTACCATTACCCGTTTGCAGGCTCAACAAAAATCAACTTCTGCCTTAGAAGTTGATTCATTCACGAACACAGTCCTTGAGCAGAAAGTTAACGACTTTGAGAAAGAACTGTCAGAACGGGAGCAAGAAATTAGTCAACTTCAGTTGCAATTAGCTAAGTTACAAACTGTTTCCAAAAACAGTAAACTAACAACAGCAAATAGCAAATAGCGAGAAGCGATATTTGCTATCCAATAGCAGAGATCGCGTTTTTGTTATTGGATAGCAGCATTAAAGGGGAGCAAGATTATTATGCCAGAAATTGGAGCAGAAATAGAGCTAATGTTGGCGGCAAGATATCCGTTGTTATACGTGGTATCACCAGAAGAAGAAACAGCTTTATATGTGTTGAGTGCAGTTGCTGTTAATCGGAAGTCGCAAATTTACTTCTGGGATTTTTCGCGCGGTTGGTCAGACAAAGACGGTGCAGATAAGGCGAATCCAATGAACGCATTGGGGCGTATAGCTAAAACAGCAGGCGATACTGCTGTACTGTTTGTATTGAAAGATTTGGCGACAGTCATTGCACCCGGAGGGAATAGTCAAATTACAGCGGGGCAGTTGCCGTTGGTAAGGGAAATTAAGAATTTGGCACGGGAAATGGCGCGCGATCGCCGTTGTTTAGTTATCTTGTCAGATCAATTACGCCTACCTGTAGAACTTAGAGAAGAGACAACAGTTGTAGATTTTTCACTACCATCGATAAGAGAAATCTCAGACCTAATTGATAAGCTGATAGGGATTGGGTCGAAGTTAAAACTATCTGACAGTAGCCGGGAGCAACTGGTGAAAGCTTGTCAGGGATTAACTCAATGGCGAATTAGTCGGGTATTGGCGAAGTGCTTAGCGAAGTCGGGAAGGGTTGATTCTAGTGCGATCGCTGCTGTCATCGATGAGAAGCGCTCCTACGTTCGAGAGACGGGCATTCTCGAATTTATTCCAGTGCAGGCTGGGTTAGAGTCCGTTGGTGGATTGGAGAATTTGAAGGAATGGGTGAGAGCGCGATCGCGTATTTGGAGCGATGCTGCACGTGATTATGGATTACCTGCACCCAAGGGTTTGTTGCTGGCAGGAATTCAAGGAACGGGTAAATCGCTCTCAGCTAAAACGATTGCCGCTGAATGGAGGTTACCGTTACTTCGTTTGGATGTAGGGCGGCTGTTTGGCGGCATCGTTGGAGAAAGCGAATTGCGGATGCGGCAGGTAATCAAGCTGGCTGAAGCGATCGCACCTTGCGTGTTGTGGATTGATGAAGCTGACAAAGCTTTTGGCAACATTCAAAATGGCTCTGATGGAGATTCAGGAACTTCACGGCGGGTATTTGGTAGTTTGATTACCTGGATGCAGGAGAAAACCAGCCCAGTATTCATAGTTATGACTGCAAACAATGTGGAAATTCAGCAGGCTGAATTTCTTCGTAAGGGACGGCTAGATGAATTGTTTTTCGTTCATTTACCAACTCACGTAGAGCGCGAGCAGATATTCCAAGTCCATTTAAATCGACTGCGCCCCGACCGAATTGATAGCAATGGATTTGATTTTGATTTACTTGCAAGCGCTTCGTCGGATTTTTCTGGGGCAGAGATTGAGCAGTGTATTTATGAAGGAATGCAACAGGGATTTAGTAGGGGCGAGGAATTTACTGAGACAGATTTATTGGAAGCGATCGCCGAAACTGTCCCGCTGTCTCGCATTGCTCAACCGCAAATAGAAGCGCTGAAATCCTGGGCATTGCGGAGCGGTGCTAAATCTGCTGGCTTAGTTGAATCGAATTCTGGGAAATCTAAACAAACACTATCATTCTGGCTCTCCCGTACTTAAGCTGATAACTTTTACTCATATTAAGGGAAACAGCCGAGCAAACGAGAACGTAAATTCTCGAAATTTGTTATGCCATAACCTAGCCGCATAATTAACTTAATTTTATTGTTAATGCCTTCCATAACGGCGCTAGTTGTGTGGCTAATAAAATCATTACAAATTTCTGATAAATGTGACCGAATAGTGCGAGTAACTTTTCCATAAAAAACTTGAGCATGGACTAGCCATTGTGACATCCGATGCTTACCAGATTCTACACTTTGACAAGTCTCATAGATGTCTCGGAATTCTTCTTTCATCTCATAAGCGATTCTCAAGCAAGCTGACTGATTTAAAATTAGCTCTAATGCAGCTTGCTCTGATTCGGTCAAATCTTGGTGATTCTTCAGCAATAAATATCTACTTCCTTTCGTTGTAACTTTAGCTAATCGGCGAATTTTATTTAACCGCTCGTTAACCAGCTTCATCACATGAAATCTATCAATAACTACCGCCGCATTAGGGAACACTTCGATGACAACTTTACGAAACCCAGCCCACATATCCACACTGACTTCTCTGACTTGTTCTCTCAGATCAATCGGTTGCTGTTTCAGGGCTTCAATGATATCCTTCTGTTTATGACTATCAATAACTTCCATCAACGAACTGGAGTCAATATCGCTAACTACAGTCACAAAATTTTTGTGGCCTTTACGCTTACTAACTTCATCTATACTTAATCGTTCAACTCGACTCCAATCTTTTTTTTTGACTTGATTGCTGGTTGATTTAAAGATGCTTTCAACTATTTCTGGGCTTAACTGCTCCTCACGTCCCACCTGTTCAATGTTAGAATAAAGCACTCGTTGGTAAATCTGTTCTTCATATCTTTTTGTCTGTTTATGCCTCCAAGTAATAAAATCTAGTTTTTCTGTAAAATATCTTTGACAGTGACGACAATAAAACTGTCGCCTCGGTACCCGTAAATATACTGGTTGACCAAATGCTGGCAAATCTCGTACTAATAAAATTGTCTGTCGATGTAATTCTTGACTTGATTGCTGGCAACGATAACAATTAACTTGTGCGTCATTGATTTTTAGCTCGAAAAATATACATCCCTCTACTTGGCTGTATCGCTCTACAGTAATCCCCGGCAATTTGAGCAAATCATCAACAGGAGAGTTCATAGTTAAACTTAGCTCCACGTACAATTACCATCAAATCAGAATCAATCCCTCTTCCCCGACATTTTTTTGGGAATTGGCAAGCCCCAATGTCTTACTATATCAGTATTTCAGCCTTTCAAGCAATGATTGAAGTGACTATTCATTAGTAAAAGTTATCAGCTTAAGTACGGGAGAGCCGTGTTCTGCACGAAACATGACAGCACTAACCCATTTTTTCTTCTGCACACACAGCCCAAGGCACGGCGATCGCTATGTAACCTTTTCACCAAGTTAAAGCACCATTAAGTCACTTTGCCAACACACATGTCGGCAGGGGCAAGGAAAGACTTGCATAACCTGCAATACGCGATCGCTTACCGCTGTTTGCTAAACTATTGCGTATCGCAGTATACAGCTTGCGTGCGATTAATCTCAAGTTTATCGGATGTAAACTAACCACACCGCTCTAAAGAGTCGGTGTGGGTTTCTAGCTTCTTAGCCCGTTGCCCTTTCACCTTACGGCTATCCGGTCTTACACAGGCAAAGCTAGCAGGGACTCTCTTTCCCTCCGTCTATAGTTAATATCCGAATGCCTTCTGGTCTGATGTTCAATGCCGCATTACCATCAGGATCGTGATGAGTGCCACAAGGTCAGACGTGGGGCTTCTCGCAATTCAAGCTAAATATTGGGGAATCCTGAAAATCGCTAAAAAACCAAATGGAGTAAACATGTACCTTCATCTTTACCAACAGTCATGTCCCAAAAGTGAGGCGAAAATAATTTGTGATAAACAGGCCGCTGCCGATTTAATTTATGCCCTTGCTAGAGCCTTATCAACCAAACAAGAAGAACAGGTGGCATTAAGATGTAAGGATGGAAAGTTTTACTATCTCAAGGTTAAAGTTGAAGAGAACATAACCAGCAACGACAGTGTGCAGTTACCCTATTTGTATGATTTTGAAGCTGTGAGCATAACACAAGATAAAGCTAATGATACTGATGTTAGCAATGTTTCATTTGAACTTGACAGTCTTGGTGCGGACTGCATTGTATATGAAGAGAAAAGTGATATGAGCGACGAAAGCCCATTTTAGCTTTCTTCCGGGAGAAGCCCCACGTCCTACCCCGATAGGGTCGGTGCAGTAGTTCACATAAAGTTCAAATGGAGTAAAACATGTACCTTCACATTTATCAGCAATTTGGCCCTGGATACCCAGCAGAAATAGTTTGCACTAAGAAAGCTGCTGCTCACCTGATTTACTGTCTTGCTTTAGCCTTATCAAGCGAAACAGAACAACAAATAACATTAGCATGTAAAGATGGAGAGTTTTATCCTGTGAAGATTAGAATTAATGAGAATATGAAAAACGACGACATTGTAGAGTTTCCCTACCTATGTGATTCAGATATTTGTTGGACTTTGATGCCACCCGATAAAATCAGTGACAGTGATGATGCTGATGTAAATAAAATCGAGTTTTAAACGAAATAATTGCGATCTTGCCGCAGTAGCAAGAGTGTATTGAAAATGGTTTCAGCGAGTACATGCGATCGCATTTTATTGCGGCGTACCGTAACATCAACGAAAGCTTACCGTATTTTTTCGTCGGTGATGGTCTGGTAAAAAAATATCCCAGAACCGTAGTAGCTCTTAACCCACGTCAACTGCGATCGCTTATGGGAGATCAGTGCCTTTGTTTTATCGCTTGAAGATATGCCACATCAGTTGTGTTTTAAAATAGTAAAAAGTTTAATTTACTTTCTTCGCGTAAATAGAGTAATAATTGAAGTAAGTGTGTTTCCTGTTGTTGTTATGGCTCTGACAAAGTACATTGAAAGTTCAACCGGATATAGTGGATCAACAGTTGCAAACGTCCTTGAATCCTTCTTTATGGGGATTCAGACCTCGTTGAGGCAGGGAGAAAAAATTCAATTCCAAAAGTTTGGTACTTTCTCAATTAAAGATTTACCAGAACGGGAAGCTAGAAACCCACGCACCGGGGAAACAATAACCGTTGCGCCGTTGCGGAAACCAGTTTTCAAATTCTCTAAGGAGTTTGCAAAACTTATACAGCCTGATGCGTTGGCGAAATCTGAAGGCGTTGCCTTAGAGAAGGAAATAGGAATCGCTGCACCCGTAAGCGATCCTCTCGTTTCCGTGGAATTGATACCGTTTGAATCCCCGGAACCTGTTCCTCAAGTTACTGTAAATGAGTTAAAGTCTCCGCCTCCAATTCCTGCCTTTCTATTATCACCTGTGAGAACTTGGCACATCAAGGGTAGTAACGGTGTTTTTGTGGAATTACCAGAATCTGAGTTAAAAAGTGCTGGCGTAACTGGTAATACTCCGATTTGGAGCGATCGCACGGGCTGGAAACTTGTAAAAGATGTTCCAGAACTAGCTCACCTGCTGCAATAGCACGCCCAATGTTACGCCAAATTTGTTACCCTTTCTATGTCTTCCTTAGCTCCGTAAAATTGAAAGGCCGTGTTTGAGCATACACGGCCTTTTTTTATTAATGCGATCGCACCAGTTTACCGAAACTGATTAAGTTTGGGTTAACAATGCTTGAGCGTAAACAGTTTCGCCATCGGAAGATTCTCCAATAATAAACAGTCCAGTATAGGGATCGCTTGAATCTTCTACGTAATAAACTTTCGGATTACCAAGCATCTTGAATGTACTGTAAAGCTGAACGTAAAATTCCACTGCTTCTGCTGGCTTTTCCAAAGTTTCTAGTCCAGAGCCTTTTGCCTTTACCGCATCTGAAGACTGCTGCAACTCCGATAAGCTATTCATAGCCAATGGTACAAAAATCTCGTCCAAGCTTTCAGTTCGGATTGTTCTTTCAGGAGCCTTGTAACCAGGTGTTTGCAGTGCAGATCGCCTTGCCGATGCATCTAATGATAAAATTCGTCGTTCATCAAGCGGTGTCCGCGAAGACCGTACTGTTAGGGGTGAATCTGATTCACTTTCTCCCCAATAATTGTAATCGCTAATAGTTTCTCTTAGTGCCTTAATTGCGAGCGTTCTTGTTAATGTTGCTGCCATTTTTTACCCAAAAAAGCTTCTATTTAATTTTATCACCCATGATTGATTTTGTCTCAAAACTGTCTGCGATATGCCTCCGGCACGCTACGCGATCGCACTAAGTCCGGAAAAGCTAAAGCTTTCTAATTAACAAAACGAGAAAACACTGGAAACCTCAAGCTGTTATTTGGCGTTGTTCCCATGTGAATTACTTCAGTCAATGAGCCTAAATAGCTGTTCTGGTTTAACCAAATTTCACGACGTTCAGCATCAGTAAATCCAGTTCCAACTGATGATCTAATTCCATTTCTTTCAACAACTAACTTGCCCAGTGAGTTGGCGTACTTGCCAGTTCCTTTTGAGAAACCTTTAACAATAAACTGACCTTTGGTAAAGTTTTTAACCTTAATTAGATGTTGCGATCGCCCCTGATGATACGCTATTTCTGTATTCCTCAGCATTGTTCCTTCATTGCTTGCACCCGACTCAAAGTTAAATTGGTTTTGAGCAAAAATAGCAACTGGATTATTTAAAACAATGCTGTAAGGAACCGCTACAACTGCTGATTGATTAGACGGTATTAAATTGCTAATTTCGGTTAACATTTCTTCAGTATTTAACCATAGAGCATTTTTCCACAAAGCAAATACGTGGAACTGAACTCTAAGTTTTTGATTGATGTCATAGTTTTTGCGATCGCGTATTATTCCTGAAATTACATCAAACCTTTCATTTTTTATGAAAAGTTCACCGTCGATTACATATCTCATTGATGCAATTTCCTGACATACTTCTTCTATATGCTTTAACCCCACATAGTTTTGTTTTAAAGTTATGCTTAACAGTTTATCTGTGTAAATACCCCTAACACCGTCGATTTTTGGACTTGACCACCACTTTTCTAATGAATAGTTTTTTGCTCGTCTATAACTATCAGCTAATTGGCACTTTGTAAACACCTTGTTACTCCTTTAATATGTTTGACAAAATAGTTTGGTTTGGATAGAATTGTACGGTAGTTTAAATATACTATCATGGAAGTAATCGTAAATCAGATAAGGGAAGCGATCGCAGCAGCAATAAACCTAATCAGATCGCAAAAAGAAACAATCAATAATTTGAGAAGTCAGTTAGCAGAAGTTTCGGAAGAATACGCTGAATTTCGAGAACAAGAGGCTCAAGAGGACGCAGCAGCAGATGCAATGCTGGCTCAACTAGAGCAAATTGCCCAGTCTTTATCTGAAGTGGTTGCTGAAGCCGGAACCTAAAGTCTTAAAATTCAGCTAAACTGCTAATAACTAAAACTGTATTAAGTTGTTGAAGCAATAGTCTACAATTTGGGTCAGGTTTCCATTAAACAAAACCTGACCATTTTTTACTAGGTTATACCTGGTTATAACGCGAACTAACTGGCAAGAAAAGATTGCTGCTAGTTGTTCAACTTCTGAAACTGTGTAAGTTCTTTTTCTGATAATTGCATAAACCTGTTGTAACTGCCTTAACCAACTGTTAAGGTTTTCTAAGGATTGGTTAAGTGTGGTTTGAATAGCAGAATAATCCGTATTGGGTAAACTTGATGATTGGGTAAGTTCGATATTATAACTGAGGAAGGAAAAGTTTTTATCCTTGAGAATTTTCAGCGGTTGGTGAGAATTGGAATCGTTCATAATAAAAAAACAACTTTAAACAATTTTAACCCAAAATATAGACCAAAATTAATTCTGCGCCTTCGACTTAAGTTGAAGCCCTGGAATTAGTTTTAGTAATGATGCGTACCAAAATTCAAAGATAATTATACTTTTGCAACTCTATGAAGTACTTCTGGTTCTGGGGCTGTGATATGCCACAGGCACGCGCTCCTTCCGCAACTTGGACAGCGATGTGAACAATGGCCTACGCTCCTTCTGCAACTAACTTGGGCGATCGCTATCAATAATCAGGCCATTGCTCTCTGTAAAAGTTAGTAGCCACATGCTCTATCGCGTGTTCATAAGTTGTTTCCTCGTGAAATAACTTTGCCGAAGTCATTTCGCCGTTTTTTACTGTGCGTGTACAAATTATCATAATAAACGTTTGACCAGGACTTAATCTAGATCTATCACGTTCTGAGACTATCCCTAAATCTTTAAACTCCATTTATACCAGTAGGGACTTTATTTCAAGCCTCATTTATTGCTTATTATTTCTCGTTTTTAAAACTCCCCGAAATTGCGCTTTTTGACCTGTAAACCTAGAGCTTTTTAAAAACGTATGTTGGACTGCATAAACTTCAATTGAAAACAAAAAAGTTTCTTCCATGTTTTTTAATTTCTCAATTATTTCATCAACAAAAACAGAAAACACGAAACCTGCTGTACCTGTTTCAGCCTGGTGGCTGGCTTTCCAGTAAGCAGAAACCCAACTCATAGGAGGGTATTTTTCACGGCTTCTGGGTGAAACAATTTCATATACTTCTGTTTTCCTTTCTCTAAAGTTGTTAGCAACCTGTTTTTTGTATTCTGAGGCAAGTTGTTTGACTATGTATGCATCGTCACCTCCCTCTCTTTGAGCGATCGCATCAGCATTACCCATTTCCTGACGATACCTATCGCGTTCTGAGAGTGCATAGTTATATTGCTCTTCAGTATGCGGAACATCGTTAAAAAGAACATTTTGATAAGACCTGGGTGAGCTATCCGATCCAATTGAAGGGGCGCGATAGTAGGAATTAACTAGCTGAACAATTCGAGAAACTGTATCAATTGCATCGGGATCTACATTACAAGGTCTATCGTAGTAACAACTTTCATTTTTGAAATCTCTCAGCCAAGGAGCCTCAGCCCCAATTGAATTTAAGTATTCAGTAACTGCCCTGATACCGTTTTCGTTGTTTGGGTAAGCTGATTTTAGAGAATCAACTGCGATTTGAAGTTCCTGGGATAAAAACTCAATAATTCGCATTTCCATTGGTTCTCTTTGTTCCCCACCAGGCGGAATCAGTAGAACTTGTTGCTCGGCGTTTACTGCTCTTGCTCTGCCCAACAAAGAAGCAACTACACCTGTAAGATCGCTCATGCTGCGAATCGCAATTTGCTGTAAAGTTCCGGGTAATGCAACTTTGGGAAACTTTGCTACCGTGGGAGGTCTATCAAAGTTAGCGATCGTTGCTCTTAAACCAGGATAGCGATCGGCTTTGATCAGTTGAATAAAATCACCATCGGTGTCGCGGCCTAAACTAGCGAGTAACTTTCTGGGTGCAGCGATCGTTCCGATCGCTCTGACAAATGCTCCTTCATGACGGTTTTCCCAAAGTTGGATATCGCCCCAATGTCGCATGGGATTACAGTAGACGATGTACTCGCCCGGTGGAAAACTACCCGAACAAAATACTTTTCTACCAACGATCGTGCCATCGTCTTGAACTACGTGATAATGCGCCAGTGACTCATCGGGCTGAGCCATTACTGAATGAAATTTTACACCGGCAGACTTAGCTAAATTTAGCCACATTTCCTGGATTCCGTCTTTCACCCTTGTGATTACATAGGGGTGTAAGAGGAGGATGCCTCTTCTGTCAGCCTGAATAATTCTTAGAACAGGTGTTTTGTAAGAATCTGTTGTTAGCCCATCCGCTGATTGCTCTTGCTCTTCTTCTTTTTCTTTCTGATCTACCCTTAATATTTCTGCCAAATTCTGAATAGATTGAAAAGCACTGCCTAGTCTTTCAGCTTTTTGTCTTAACTGCGAGATGATGTTATCTTGCTCTAGAGTTTCAAAAGCAAACCATTGCCATATCATCCAGCCTAGTTTGGTTTTTCGTTCTTCAGCTTCAAACACAGTGCCTATAAGGATTTTGTCTTGATAATTCCCCAGGGCTGGTTTATTTCCTTTAAGCGAACTCCACGGTATTACTAGATCAACTCCTCTGGCGTCACATAGAGGGCTGTAACTAACAGTTCCTTTACCGACCCATCCTGGCCCATTGTTGAGCGATCGCAGTGCTGCTCTAAACTGGATCGGAATTTCACCAGTAGCTGGTTCTTCAGTGGTACTTATTTCCAATAATCTCATCAGTTCACCGCTAGCTTTAGCATGGGAATCTCCTGTTTCCCAATGAATGCGGTTTACCGGATCGTCTAGTGGGTTTCCGTTAAAAGTATTTTCATCATCGACAACTACATACTTCATCTGTTTGTAGATGAGTTTTTTGCATCCGGTATGAATAATTGAGCCGTAGATTATCCTTTTCCATTGGTCTGTTGGTCTACTTCCGTAATATAGTTTTCCTACTGTCGTTTCCCTTGTAAATGTAAATCTGCCATGAGTGCGAGCGCCGCTAGCTAAATCCAGAAACCAATTTTTATTATCATCCGCTGGTTTAAATGGATCTAGAGTTCTTGAATTTCTTTCTGTTTCTGATATTTCTGTTAAACAAAAATTCTTGGTTGGGTAAAGCGCACAAAGCATTATGTTTCTAAACACAACGTTAGGCTTACTAGACCAATCTTTGCGATAAGCGTCCCAAACTTTAAATTCTGATATAGTTTTTATTTCGCCCCTGTTAGGGTCGATGCCTTTGTTGCCAAGGGACACCTCCCATTCAGAACCGGACGTGCGACTTTCATCGCATCCGGCTCCTAGTCGATTTCTACTTTGTCGCTTTGTGGGCGGCATTTCGGGCTACACGTGCCTGTGAGTGT